>JAZLGQ010000049.1:0-14638 GCA_045616385.1 Candidatus Cryptobacteroides sp. | reverse complement strand
GTCGGATGGTTCTCCTCCAACCCTTCCAGGACGTGCTTCATCACAGAGCTGCGAATGAGCGCGGAGCGGGAGGACACCTTGAAGCGGCGACAATATTCGTCTATGGCGGCAAGTTCCTGCTGATTGAAGAATACCGATTTGCGGTGAGTTCTCATCAAGGACTGTTTCTGACGGTCCAGATAAGCGGGGTCAACGCCTGCGAATTTTTTGGATTTTCGTGCCATAACACAAATATAATGAATTATTTGTATTTCTCATAGGTCTCCCAGACGGCACGCAGGACGGGAAACATCTCCATCAGGTTGGTCATCTCCAGCCTGCGGCCTATGATCACTCCGTCAGGTTCGATGACAAACAGCCTTGGCGTACCCGTGACGCCATACGCCTTCTGGTAGCCGGAATCAATCTCGGGATCCCAGAGATGGATCAGCCTGATGTTCTTGTTTTTCAGACGGAAATTGCGCCTGAATGCATTCCAGTCACGTCTGTCTGTCCCCACATAGATTGCATAGAAATCAAACGGGAAATCCACATCCTTGACTATGGTCGGCAGAACCTGGGTCTCGAGACGGCATTTCGCGCAGGCGGTATCGTAGAAAAAGAGGACGCTGATGCGGCCCTCCGAAGGGATGGCTTTCCTGCCGCCACAAGGCTTGAACAGTTCAATACGCGGTGCATCCATTCCGATCAGCGACTCACGGTTGAAGTTTGCAAAGAGTTCTGCATCCATCATCTCGAATTCGCTGCGCGTCTTCACCCGGCAATTGGCAAGCCAGTTGTCGAAGATATGGACAGCCACGGTTTCGTCTCCCATAAGGCGGGAATAGCGGTAGTGGTCAAATATCTGGAGGGTAACGTGCTGACGCGTAAGGGAATCCTTACAGCTCTCGATGAGTCCGTCGAATTCGACGCCCTTCACTTCAGGATCCTCACGCTCAAGAGTATAGTAGAACTGTGTGAGGAGGCTGTCAAGGCCGCGGTAGCGGTCGAACTCCAGAGAATCGAGCTCCTGCGCGAACGCGGAGACAGAGAACAGCAGAGCCGCAACTATGAAGGCTGTCCGCTTCATCATTTCACAGGAGGAAGGATGACGCCCTGGGGCACAAACATCGAGGTATCGCCGTGATGTTTGAGAATATCCCGGACGGCAGATGAAGATATGTGTGCAAATTCCTGAGCGGTAGGGATGATTATGGTCTCGATGTCGGGAGCCATACGGCGGTTGGCATCGGCGATGGCACGCTCATTTTCGAAATCGAGCATATTCCGGACGCCACGGACGATATGATGGATATTCATCTGCTTGCAGATATCGACAGTGAGTCCGTCATATTCAATCACCTGCACGCCCTTCATACCGTTGGTAGCCTGCCTGATGATATCCATCTTCTGATCATTGTCGAAGAAGCCCCTCTTGTCCTGGTTGATACCGATTGCTACCACGACTTCGTCGAACATAGTCAAAGCCCTGCCGAGGATATTGAGGTGGCCGGCAGTGAACGGATCAAAGGACCCGGGGAATAATGCAATGCTTTTCATATCATCGCAAAGTTACAATATTTTTATATCTTTATAATATGAATGTAAAAATAGAAGAAAGCTGGCGCGACGCCCTTCAGACAGAATTTGACAAGCCATATTTCACCGATCTGGTGAACTGCCTCCACGGTGAGAAGCAGGCCGGCAAAGCAATCTACCCTCCGGGAAGCCAGATCTTCAAGGCCTTTGACCTCTGCCCGGTCGACAAGGTTAAAGTTGTCATCCTGGGTCAGGACCCTTATCACGGACCGGGCCAGGCCATGGGACTTTCCTTCTCCGTCCCGGACAACGTGCCCGCCCCGCCGTCGCTCAAGAACATCTTCAAGGAAATAGAATCCGACCTCGGCATCAAGATGTCCGGCCGTCCCAACCTTGAATCCTGGGCACAGCAGGGCGTCCTGCTCCTGAACGCAGTCCTCACTGTCCGCGCGGGAGAACCTACTTCGCACAGCGCCATAGGCTGGCAGACATTCACCGACGCCGTCATCAGACTCATCTCTGACCGGTGCCAGGGCGTAGTATTTCTCCTTTGGGGGAATTTCGCCCGTACGAAAGCCCCGCTGATAGACCTTTCACGCCACCACGTGCTTGAGGCGGCTCATCCGTCACCTTTGGCCCGCGGAGCCTTTTTCGGATGCCGCCACTTCTCCCGCACCAACGAAATCCTCGTCGGCGAAGGCAAGGAGCCTATCAACTGGCAACTCTAGCGTTTTGTAAAGAATTTAACCAGCAGCAACAGAGCGAGCAGGAGAAACATCAATGTGCAGACCCTGCCCACCACATCGCCATAACGGACAAAGAAGGTCTCATCGGAACGAAGGTTCAACCGGCCCTTGATCACTGCCGGTTCCCAGTATGCAGTCTTCTGCAGGATATCTCCCCGCTGGTCGATAAAGCAGGAAATGCCCGTATTGCCGCAACGGGCAAAGTCGCGGCGCAGTTCGATGGCACGAAGGCGCGCATAACTGCAATGCTGCCGATACCCTGGAGTATCTCCCCACCAGGCATCATTGGTGATGATCGTCATCGCCTTCGCCCCTGCCCTGACATAGCCTGTGCAATACTCTCCGTAAACTGATTCATAGCACACGGCACATCCCAGCGCTTTGTCGCCCTGAAAATTCAGAAGAGATATCTGAGGCTGGCCTACACAACGACCCATCAGCCCTGCGACTCCCATAAGTGAAGAGAGCCAGTTGTCAAGAGGGACGAACAACTTCGGGAAAGGGGTGGATTCCGCGCCGACCACGAGCTTGCTCTTGTGGAATATCTCAAATTTGTCGGTATCGTCGACAAGTATTGCGCTGTTATGGTTTACGCTCCAGCCCCTGGCATAAGGTCTGGCCAGAATCGTCGGAGCCGCGTGGGTATCAAATAGTTCATATGTGGATGCCCCGAAAAGGATTTCGGAGCCCTGATAATCCATAAGGAAATTCCTGAAAGCCATTACGGTCGGAGAACTCTCCTCCCGCCCCAGCACTATGTCTGAAGTGAAGGTCTCGGGAGCGAGGAAAACGCTCGGCTTAGCGGCATCACCACCCTTCCTGAAAAGGTCGAGCAGGACAGCGGTCTGCTGCGCCTGGGTAAGGGACTGGAATTTCTGATAAGGATCGAAATTCGGCTGTCCGATGACAAAATCGATTTTACCTTCTGACTTCTCCTCGAAATTCCTGTACATCGACCCCGACAGCAGCATAGGGGCGGCTACAACGGCCGTGACGCCAAGTATGGCGGCAACGGCAGTGGCAGGCCTGAGCCGGGACCAATGCCCGTCCGCGGTCGCGACGATCAGTCCGAACACCCCGAGGTTTGAAGCCCACACCCACAGCGAGCCTCCCAATGTGCCGGTATATTCATACCACTGGACAAGGCTGGTCGTCTGGGCAAATGCATTGCCGAGAGTCAGCCACGGCCAGGAAATCTGCGTACTGAAATAGAAACGCTCCCACGCAATCCACGCAGCCGCGAGAAAAACATACGGCAGCGCACCATCCATACGTTTCTTCGCCAGGCGGAAGAGACTCCAGATTATGGTCATCACAGCGGCATTCACCACAATCGCAGCAATGCCTCCGCCTACGGTGGCATTGCATACCCAGAAAGTGGTCACTGCGTTCCAGACAGTGAAGGCCGTGAAAGCATATAGCCAGAAATGCTTGATTTTCAATTCAGACGCAAATGCATCCGCACAGAGCAAAGGGACAAATGCGAAAAGCGCCAGACCCCCGCAGTGCGGCACCAGCCAGGGCAGGCTCAGCAGTACCACAAACAGCAGTACCATCAACCATATGAACGACTTTCTCATTCTTCCGGCATCTGACCGCAGTATTTGCGCCATTTGTCCAGGAGGGCGGTCATATCCTCCGGCAATTCTGAATCAAATTGAAGCCACTCGCCCGTGCGGGGGTGAACGAAGCCCAAGGTCTTGGCGTGAAGTGCCTGACGCGGGCATATCTCAAAGCAGTTCTGAATGAACTGACGGTACTTGGCGTAGATGGTCCCCTTGCGGATTTCGCGGCCGCCGTAACGGTCATCCGCGAAAATAGGATGTCCCAGGCTTCCCATATGCACACGTATCTGGTGCGTACGTCCGGTTTCCAGCTTGCACTCTACGAGTGTGACAAAGCCGAAGCGTTCCAGTACACGGTAATGCGTAACGGCGCGCTTGCCCTTGTCTTCATCTTCATAAACCTTGAAGCGCAAACGGTCATTGACATCTCGTCCGATATTTCCCTCTACCGTACCTTCATCTTCCTTGACGTCCCCCCAGACTATGGCCTGATAGCGCCGGTCTATGGAATGGTCGAAGAACTGCTTGGCAAGATGAAGCTGGGAAGGATCATTTTTCGCAACGGCCAGCAGTCCGCTGGTATCCTTGTCGATACGGTGTACAAGCACGCCCATCCGTTCATCTTCGGCATCAGGCCCCTGCGAGATGCCGAGATGATATGAAAGAGCATTCACCAGCGTGCCTTCAAAATGTCCGTGACCCGGATGAACGACCATCCCGGCAGGCTTGTTAACCACAAGTACGTCATCATCCTCATAGACTATGTCGAGAGGAATGTCCTGCGGGAGTATTTCCAGCCCGCGGCGGCGGTACGGCATCACGAAGCGGATGACGTCACCCGGGCGGACGATGTAATTGGCCTTGACCACATTGTCGCCAACGTGGACATATCCCTCTTTGAAGGCCTGCTGGATGCGGCTGCGGGATGTATCCTCCAGATGAGTGGCCATATAGACGTCTATCCGCATAGGCGCCTGGCCCTGGTCCGCCACCAGTCTGAAATGCTCAAAGAGTTCTTCTTCCATTATTTATGAGAGGCTAAGCCGGCAATCTTTTCGGGATCGGCCGTAAGGAAGAGCGTGACTTCCGTACCCATACGGACGGAATTCCCGGGATCCGCGACAGGTTTCTGTGAATAGACGACCGCACTCACGGAATCGGCATAATTCTCCACCGATGCGTCAAACGAGAGCTTGCCTACGTTGAGAGAATTGTCCTGAACATTATCTACCGCCCTCTGATAGGTCCTGCCTATGACATTCGGAACAAAAGTCTTGTTCTCGCTGTTAGAAAGGCCGACAACCAGATCAATGGTGGAGCCGCTGGTTATTTTTTCACCGGGGACGATATCCTGTCCTGAATGCTGCTGGCGAAGCACATTGTTCGTAGCGATATCGCTTACATATATCAACTTTCCCAGCACCAGGCCGTTCCGGACAATCTCGGCTCTGGCCTGCCTCATGGAAAAACCTACGAGCGAAGGCATTGAAACCTGCTTCGGCACTATTGTGTTGGTGATAAGACGAATCTTGCGGCCCTTCTTGACCATAGCCCCGGACTCCGGAGTCTGCGAACAGACCACCCCAGGCTTCAGCCTGCGCACATACAGGGAATCGCTGATTACTATCTTCACATTGCTGTGCGATGCCAGACTTTTCGCCTCTGAAAACGTGAGGTTGGTGAAATCAGGTACTTTGATTTCCTTGTTATGCTGGGTAATGATGGAAAGCAGCAGTGATGCCGTCAGGACGACTGCCAGTACGAATACAACTCCGAGAGCAAGGTTCTTCGCAACCCAGCTCCTGGCATATCTGCCTGCCTTCTGCTTCACCTTCTTGGTGTCAATCTTTTTTGCGCCCATTATATTATCATTAATAAACCTTTGATTGCCAGGAAGATGCCTATACCGACGACTGCCGCTCCCGCAACCTTGCTGATTATCTTCAATGTCTTTGCCGTAACCTTGAGGAATCTTGATACCAGGAATGTGACCAGCGTCCAATACAGAAATTCGCCAAGACCCACGCCGATTATGACCATCCAGACAGGGATGGTGGCATTGGTGACGTCAAGCTTGAACATAGCCAGCAACGCAAGCATTACCGCAAGCGCGGCAGGATTTGACATTGCCGACAGGAATGTCTGCACGGCAAAGCCTATCCTCCTTTTTGCCGAAGGCTGTTCCTTGCCCAAATCGCCTGTCGAGTCCTTGAAGAACATAGCAAGGCCGATAGCGGTTATGAGAAGGCCGCCTATGACGAGTATAAGTCCTCTGTGAGTATCGACGAAATTTTGAACCAACGCAAGGGCAAACACTCCAAGGGTAGCCCAGACAGCATCAGCCGCAGCGGAGCCGGCTCCGGCAATAAGTCCGGTCTTGCGGCCGTGGCACATCGTGCGCTGAAGGATTATTATCAGCACCGGCCCCACAGGAGCGGCGGCGCAGACTCCTACCAGCATCGATTTCAGTACTTCTAATATCATAACTTGCAAATATACAAAAAAGTCCGCGAAAGGCTCGCGGACTCTTTCATATGGAATATGTATTATAATCTTGGTCTGCCGCCACCCATTCCACGGCCGCCCATACCCGGGCCACCCATACCGGGACCGCCCATAGGAGGTCTGCCGCCACCGAACATTCCGCCACCACGGCCGAATGAACCGAAGCGCCAGGTGAATGAAAGGATGACATAGCGTCCGAGAGTGTTGCTGAGGGTTTCGGTGTGCATATTCTGGGTATCGCTGATCGAGAAGTTGTTCTGCTGGCCGAGAATGTCATATGCCCTGAGAGAAAGCGTTGCCTGCTTCTTGAAGAGAAGTTTGGTTATCTCGGCATTCCAGGTGAGAACCGGCTTCTGCTCGGTACCGATGTACCAGCGGTAGTTCGCGTCGGTGCTGAAGGTGATGCCCGGAGCGTCCCAGGTCCAGAGGAAACTGCCCTCGACACGGTTGGTCCAGCGTGTTGTTCCCTGCATTGATTCGATGGTGTAGAGAGTCTTGTTCATCCTGGTGCTTCCGCCGAGGGTGATTTCGACTGCATCTGAACGATATGAAAGGCGCAGGCGCTCGTTAAGGCTGATGCTGTGAGTGTCGTAGGCTGTAAAGTCGGCGCAGTCATCGAGGTTCTTGTGATCCTCATAGAACTCTTCCATAAAATCGTAGTAATCAGTCATAGGGTTAGGATAGATGCTCATATCAACCTTGTTGGCAAGGTAAGAAGAGCTCTTGGACCAGTTTGCGCTCAACTGATTGTTGATGGAGAAGTTTGACTTCGCGATAGGAGTATTGAAGAAGGTGTTGACACCTGCACTTCCCGTATTCTTGCCATTGAAAGGCATCGAGTAACGTGCACCGTTGCTTCCCTGCCAAGATACGCTGGAGATAGGGTTCTGCGTCAGCGATCCGTTGATGCGGACAGAGAACGAAGAGAATGCCTGACGGTTGCTTAATCGGTATTCCGCATTCGCGTTGTGATTGAAGTACGGAGTAAGGTGAGGGTTACCGAAGGATATCTGCAGAGGGTTAGAGATGTCTGGAACAGGCATCAACTGGGAAGTCTGAGGCTGGTTTGACTGACCACGGTAGAATACGCGGATATTGGCGTTGTCAGTGATGTCTGCGTCGATACGTGCCTGAGGGGCGAAGTTCCATCTCTTGTCATCGATCGGGTCAACCGCGACACCGCCGTTAGTTGTCGTGTTGATGGTATGTGTCGGGATGGCTGAGAAACCGATCTGGGCACGGAACGTAGGCTTCTGGAAGAGGACGTTGCCGCCGAATTCCTGCCTTCTGGTTTCGTTCACAACATTGTTGGTGTATGCGAGGTCAAGGGCGCCGCCCTTGTTCATATCGTAGGTCTGCTTGTCAGAGACAGACTTGTTCCAGTTGTATGAGTAGTTTGCTTCGAGATAGAAGTAGTCACCCATAGGCTCGGTATAAGTGGCACGGCCGGACACCTGTGAGCTCTTCTGTGTCTGGTTGAAGGTCTGGTTGATGTCCTGGACCATCTTGTTCTCGCCCTGATACGAGGTGGTGGTACTCTTGTTATAGCCGTCGGTCTCGTTGTTGGAGAAACTGTAACGAACCTGGGCTGTGAGAGTACGGCCGGGGATTCCGAGACGCTGACGGAAGATGAACATACCGCTCGTGCTGAAGTTCTTGTTGTCACCGCCATTGTCGGAAACGGATTCGTTGACCTTATACCTGTTTCCGCTTACAGGGTCATATTCAGTTGTAGCCTGCTGCTTCTGGGCATAGCTTCCGGTACCGAAATTGAACTGAGGCTGGAATACGATGGATGTATTCTCCGAGAACTCGTGCTCAAGCCTGATGCCGAAGTTGTGGCCCATTGACAAGTTGGTGTTTTCGGCCCGGGTGTTGGAGATGGAGGTGTAATCCTCATATTTGGTCTCCTGGTACTGATCTGAAGAAGAGACGCGGTTGTTGCGGTTGAACATATAGTTGCCGCCGAGTTCCATACGGTCATCGCAAAGGTCTGCCGCAGCATTGAGACCGGCCATATACGATGTGGAGATACCGCCGCCTCCCATCATCATGCCGCCGCCCATACCGCCTCCCATCATACCGCCTCCCATCATACCGCCCATCATCATACCACCACCCATCATCATGCCGCCGCCCATACCGCCGCCACCCATCATACCCATCATCATACCGCCTGAACGGTCGGTAGCTGCCTGGTTATTGGTGTTGTTGGCGTTCAGGATGAGACTGACGTTTGCCTTGCTGGTGAACTTGCCAAGGAAACCGTTGCCCGCAAAGCGGGTGTCATTCATCGTATTGTTATCTGAAGGGATGTCGTGTCCTACACCTGCCTGAAGGTTTCCGATAATACCGTTCATCATACCCGGTTTGACGGAAAGGTCGATGACGTTCTCTTCTTCTCCGTCGTCAATGCCGGTGAATTCGGCCTGCTCGGATTTTTTCTTGATGACCTTGAGTTTGTTGATGAGCTTCGCAGGAAGGTTCTTCTGAGCGACCTGAGGGTCGTCGAGGAAGAATGTCTTGCCGTCGATTGTAATCTTGGTGATGGTCTCACCGTTCACGGTAACGCTGCCGTCATCATCGATTTCAACGCCCGGGAGTTTCTTGAGGAGATCCTCAAGCATATCATTTTCGGTGGTCTTGAATGACGATGCATTGTACTCGATGGTGTCTTTCTTGATGATGACAGGGTTGCCAACGGCCGAAACAGCGGCGGATTCAAGGGTTTCCGCGTCAAGTTCAAGCCTGACTTCGCCGAGGTCGATGAGCTTGCCGTCCATTTTGATCACCTTCTCATACGGCTTGTATCCGAGAAGTTCGGCCTTGAACGTATATTCGCCATTACGGACCTTATCAATATAAACTGCGCCGGATTCTGAACTGAGGACATACTTTGCCGGCTTTGACTGTCCTGTCCTGGTAAGTGAAGTTGTAGCAAATGGCACCGGGTCACCTGTCGTCGCGTCAAGAAGTACGGCAGTGATATCGCCCTGGTTCTGGGCGAAAGCCATAACGCTGATGAACAGAGAGCAAATCAGTGCAAGAGGTTTGATACGAATCATAGTTATTTTGTTTGTTTATTTAATCCTATCCGGGTTGGCTGCAACAAATTTCTCCCAAGACGTCGCTGCTGTCGTACTGACAAGCGGGCTTGAGAGCTGGTAATAATGGCACATCGCAAGCGCGAGCGCATCCGTTGCGTCAAGGAATTTGTTTTCAATTTCTATGCCAAGAGTCTTCTGAACGATAAGAGAAACTTGTTCTTTTGATGCAGCACCGTTTCCGCAAATCGCCATCTTGGCTTTTCGCGGTGCATATTCATAAATCCTGACTCCCCTGCTGATGCCGGCAATCATCGCCGAGCCCTGTGCCCGGCCCAATTTGAATATCACCTGGGCGTTCTTGCCATAAAACGGCGACTCGACAGCCATATCATCCGGATGGTGAAGGTCGCACAGAGCACCGACCTTCTCGTTTATCACTTCCAACTTATCGTAAGCCGATTCTATCTTGCGGAGGTCAACCACCCCCATATCAACATAGTTCGGCTTGCCGGCAGCATCTACACGGATAACCCCGAAACCGAGCACATTGGTTCCGGGATCTATTCCGAGTATTGTCCTGCTTTGACTAATCAATCTTATCGAATCCTGTGTATGGACGGAGAACCTCCGGGATTACGATGCCGTCCGGAGTCTGATTATCTTCAAGAAGGGCGGCGACGACGCGCGGGAGCGCGAGGGAACTGCCGTTGAGAGTGTGGGCCAGCTGGGTCTTGCCTTCAGCGTCGCGATAGCGGAGATGCAGGCGGTTGGCCTGATATGTCTCGAAATTCGAAACTGAAGAGATTTCGAGCCAGCGCTGCTGAGCCGCGCTCCAGAGCTCGAAGTCATATGTGATGGCAGAAGTAAAACTCATATCACCGCCGCAAAGGCGGAGGATACGGTACTTCAGACCGAGCTTGTTCACGAGAGACTCAACGTGAGCGACCATATCGTCAAGGGCCTTGTAACTGTCTTCAGGCTTCTCCACACGCACGATCTCCACCTTGTCAAACTGATGGAGCCGGTTGAGACCGCGGACGTCCTTGCCATAGGAACCGGCTTCACGACGGAAGCAAGGTGTATATGCCGTGAGCCTCTGAGGGATCTCGTCAGCCGCAAGGATGACATCACGGAAAATGTTGGTCACAGGAACTTCTGCCGTAGGGACCATATAGAAGTCGTCAACTTCGGCGTGATACATCTGTCCTTCCTTGTCCGGGAGCTGGCCTGTGCCGAAGCCGGATTCCTTGTTGACCATTACAGGAGGCTCAACCTCCTTGTATCCGGCCGCTGAGTTGCAGTCAAGGAAGAAGTTGATGAGCGCACGCTGAAGTTTTGCGCCCTTGCCCTTGTACACGGGGAAACCGGCGCCTGTAATCTTCACGCCAAGGTCGAAATCTATGATGTCATATTTCTTCGCAAGTTCCCAATGAGGAAGGGCATTCTCGGGAAGATTGACCTCTGGGCCGCCCATCTTGACAATCTCGTTATCCTCTGCTCCCTTGCCCGGCTTGATGAGGCTACAAGGGATATTCGGCATAAGGACGAGGCTGCTTTCCATTTCCTTTGCTGCAGATTCCATCTTTTCGATGAGATCACCGGACTTGGTCTTGAGTTCCGCAACCTTTGCCTTTACCTGCTCGGCCTTGTCCTTAAGGCCCTGCTTCATCAGACCGCCGATCTCGGCGGCAAGCTGCCTCTGCTCTGCGAGAAGGGCATCGCTCTCGGTCTGGAGAGCGCGGCGGCGTGCATCGAGATCCAGGACCTTGTCCACTATCGGCTGCGCGTCGAAATTCTTGATTTTCAATTTCTCGACAACCGCCTGCGGGTCGTCGCGAAGCATTTTGAGTGTCAACATATGTTCGTGTGATATTAAAAAAGGACTTACACTCTTCTCGAAGTGCAAGTCCCTGAATCCATAATGAATCCCCTTCGAGATTAATTCTCAAACGGGATAACCGATACGTAAGATTTGTCCTCTTTCTTGCGGGTGAACTTTACAGTGCCATCCACGAGTGCATAAAGAGTGTGGTCCTTGCCCATACCGACGTTCTTGTCAGGATTGTGGACTGTACCTCTCTGGCGTACAATGATGTTGCCGGCCTTAACGACCTCGCCACCGAATTTCTTGAGACCCAAGCGCTTGCTTTGTGACTCACGACCGTTCTTAGAACTTGATTGACCTTTCTTGTGTGCCATAACTTTCTAATCTTTAAGCGATTTCGTTAATCTTGATTTTGGTAAGCTTCTGACGGTGGCCATTGAGTTTCTGGAAGCCCTTGCGACGGATCTTCTTGAAAACAAGAACCTTGTCTGCCTTTGCATCATCATCGAGAACGGTAGCCTTTACGACTGCGCCTTCTACATAAGGAGTACCGACCTTGACTGCACCCTCGTTGTCGAGGAGAAGCACCTTGTCGAACTCAACATCAGCACCCTTGGCCTGAGAAAGTCTCTGGACAAAGATTTCGTTGCCAGCTTCAACTTTGAACTGCTGACCGGCAATTTCAACGATTGCGTACATAAATAAAACTTTGTTAAAAGTTTCGGCCGTAAGCGTCTGTCACTTGGGGCAGCTCTTTATCAATGGCTTAACGGTCATCAAATATTTCGGACCGCGAATTTAGACATTTTTCTGCTTTATACAAAATATTGTCAGATTTTTTCATATCTTTAACAAATTTGTTACAATGGACAACACCCAATTCATCTTCAACAAGTACGTCACCGGGAAGAACTTCTTCGGCCGGAACTCTGAGTTGAAGGTCTTCTGCAACCTTGTAGGGCAGGGAGAGAATGTCGCAATCTTCGAGCCCCCGAAGACGGGAAAGACCTCGCTCATAATGAATGCATTCTACAATATGAGCCTTTCGGGCGCCAGTTTCACCCCCGTAGTATGCTCATTGCTGCCGGTTCGCAGCCGCACCCAGCTTGCACTGCGTTTCGGATCCGCGGTACTGCACGCTTTCGGAAAGACCTGCGAAGAGCATTCTGCAAATGTCGGGAAATACCTCCCGGGCACCCATTTCGTATTCGACCCCGAAGCGTTCGTCTCCGGCGGAGACATCCTCTCCGCCAACTGGAACATTGATGATGACGACCTCAAGGCCGTCTTCAAGTTGCCTTACAGACTGGCCAGAGACAAATCAAGCAAGACGGTCATAGTGCTCGAGGAATTTCAGAACATCAACTTTTCCGAGGATCCCGACTCCATCTGCGGATTGCTCCACAATATTTTCAGCACTCTCGAAGATGACTTTCTCGGCTGCTGCGCCTATGTGTTCACGGGCTCGGAGGTCAACGCGATGAAGGACATATTCACCCGGAGGAAACTGTTTTACCGCCGCGTCAGCGTGCTTCATCTCGAGCCGCTCGCAACCAGAGACATCATCGACCACTCCGTCAAATGCTTCCTTTCTTCAGGGAAAGTACTGGACAGGGAACAGATGATCGGGATATGTCACCTTTTCAAGGATAACATATATTACATCAATCATTTCTGCTTCATCTGCGACTCGCTGTCCAAGGGCTACATTATGGAGGCCACCCTGAAGGAAGCCTTGGAGTCACTGATTTCAATATATGAGCCGGGCTTCATTGCCACGATGAACAGCCTCACGAACTTTCAGATGAACCTTCTGCGCGCCATCGTGGACGGGCACAACAAGTTCAGTTCGGCAGACGTAATCGCCAGATACGGCCTCAATTCGTCGGCCAACGTCCGCAGACTCAAGGACGCACTCTGCAAGAAGGAAATCATCACTTTTGACGGGAACGACAACCCTCATTTCCTTGACCCTCTCCTCGAATACTGGGTGCGTAAATATTATTTCAAACTCGCTGAATGATGAAGAAGAGAATCGCCATCCTGACAGGCGCCGGAGTCAGCGCCGAGAGCGGACTCGGCACCTATCGCGACAACGGCGGGCTTTGGGACAGCTATGACCCGATGGAGGTCGCATCCATCGAGGGCTGGTACCGCAACCGCAAGCTCGTGCTTGACTTTTATAACATGCAGCGGGCAAAACTGGCCGAGGCAAGACCCAACGAAGCGCACAGGCTGATTGCCGGACTCGAAGAGCGTTTCGTCGTGGATGTAATCACCCAGAATGTCGACAATCTGCACGAACGCGCAGGTTCGACACACGTCATACACCTTCACGGCGAGGCGACGAAGATCCGTCCTGAGAACACATTCAACGACGAGGATGGCTTTTCGGAAAAATATGTCGTGGACTGCGGCTATGAGGCCGTGTCGCTGGGCGACAAGGCCCCGAACGGAGTGCAGTACCGGCCGCACATAGTATTCTTCGGTGAGGCCGTGCCAAAGATGGAGCGGGCCATCGACATCGTTTCAGCCGCCGATATGGTCGTGATAGTCGGCACTTCACTTCAGGTTTACCCCGCCGCAGGACTCTACCGTTATGCCAGGCCCGAAGCCAGCATCTATATCATTGACCCGGCCGACGTGCCTGTCTTCGACAGCAGGATCAAGCATATCAAGAAGGTGGCGACTGAAGGGATGAAGGAAATTGTTGATATTTTGAAATAAATTTCTACCTTTGCAGTCCATTTAGAAAAAAGGGGGTGATTTAAAGCATGATTATCGTTCCAGTAAAAGAAGGTGAGAACATCGAAAGAGCTCTTAAGAAATTCAAGAGAAAATTCGAGAAGACCGGTGCCGTCCGCGAAATGCGCGCCCGCAAGAACTTCGAGAAGCCTTCAGTCATCAAGCGTAAGGCTATGCAGAAAGCCATCTACGTACAGCATCTGCGTCTCGAGGACGAGCAGTAATCACTCTGTGAGATATTAAGGGCCGCGATTCTTCGCGGCCTTTTCATTCTGCGGGCGTGTTGAAATTGGTAGACAAGCAAGACTTAGGATCTTGTGCTTCGGCGTGTGGGTTCGAGTCCCACCGCCCGCACCTTTTGGAGAGTCAACTGATTGAATTTTAATCGGTTGACTTTTTCTTTTATCTATTTGCCCGACAGAATCCTTGAAATTGCAAAAACGAACCCGTTTTTCGCCCTCCCGGTTCGTTCATATGTACGGATGTATCAGATACGGGATAGTCTAAGAAAATACGTTACACCTATTCACACGAGATAAACGTCTTCTCGCAAACTTTTTTGTATCTTTGTGCCGGATGAATAGGAGATTCTCAAAGGTCAGCAGTATCATTCTGCTTGTGTTGTTCGCATTTTTCTTTGCGTCAACAAATCTCTTTTTCCATACTCACGAAGGTCTTTCCGGCAAA
>JAZLGQ010000048.1:0-20372 GCA_045616385.1 Candidatus Cryptobacteroides sp. | reverse complement strand
GCTTACTATGGTGACGCAGTACTCCCGCATAAACGACGCCATATCACAATGGTCGGAGCTGTACAATGACAGCGGCGTGGTCCTGGTTCATCCGACGAACCTGGACAGGCCGATAAGGACGCTCGCCTGGTTCGTGAACGCCGCACCGACAATAGGCATCTGGACAATGAATTATACCGTAGGCGTGCAGCAGCAGTGGCTTATTCTCGATATGCCTGACCCGCGCGAGATTTCCACCCGCCGGGAAGTCTCCTTCAGCGACAAGCCGATGTTCATAGCGCAGCTTTTCAACACTTTCAGATTCAAGAATGACTGGCAGATAGAGTTAGGGGGAGAATTCCACAGCAAGGCATACAGTCAGAACAATATGATTACCAACAACTATCTTGACATCTCTGCCGCCGTCCAGAAATCCTTCCTTGACAACACCCTTGTCTTAAGATTGGAAGGAACGGATCTTGCGGGTCTCGGAAGATATGACGTGATGGCAGACTGCGGAAGCCATATCATCAGTCAGACAAACAGGATGGACAATCAAAGGGTAAAATTTTCCGTCAGATACAACTTCAACACTGCAAAAAGCAAATATAAGGGAACAGGTGCGGGTGCTGACGTGAAGAACAGAATGAAATAACTATGAAAACAGCCGCTTTACAGGCCTGAACACGTGTATATTCAGAGAAAATAGGTACCTTAGATGCTTTCTCTAAATAACAATATGATTGAATATCCTTCAGAATGGAAAGATTATGAGCTGCTGGACAGCGGCAATGGCGAAAAACTCGAGCGTTACGGCAATTATGTCCTTGCCCGTCCGGAACCCAAGGCATTGTGGGACAAGACCCTTTCGGAAGCGGAATGGCGCAGGCTCACCCATACCCGTTTCACGCCAGGCGCCGGTTTCGGCAAGGCGGGAAAGGAGGACAGCGGCACCTGGGAGCGTCTGAAGAAGATGGACGACCAGTGGCATATCGCTTACGCCAATGCCGACGGTCTTGAAATGGATCTCCGCCTCGGCCTCACGTCGTTCAAGCACGTGGGTGTATTTCCGGAGCAGGCTCCCAACTGGAACTACATCTACCGCAAGGTAAGGGAAATGTGCGCTGCGCGCAAGGATGGCAGCAGACCCAGGGTGCTCAATCTTTTTGCCTACACGGGAGCGGCATCACTTGCCGCAAAGGCGGCAGGGGCGGACGTCACTCATCTGGATTCCGTGCGTCAGGTTGTCACCTGGGCGCGTGGGAATATGGAAACTTCGGGCCTTGACGGCATACGCTGGGTGGTTGAGGACGCAATGAAATTCGCTAAACGCGAAGCGAAACGCGGAAACCGCTACGATGGCATCATCCTCGATCCGCCTGCTTACGGCCACGGCCCCGACGGGGAGAAATGGAAGCTCGACGAGTGTCTTTTCGAGATGCTCCGCACGGTAAATGACATACTGCAGCCGAAGGACGCCTTTATGGTCCTCAATCTGTATTCAAACGGGTATTCCGCCCTTCTCGGTGAGACAGTCGTGAATCAGGCTATGGGCGGGGCCAGAACCGAAAGCGGAGAGCTTGCCCTCCTGGATCGGTTCGGCAAAGCTCTCCCGCTTTCAATAGTCGTCAGGATGGAGCGCTAGCTCGGATTCCCGCTTGGTTCGACCCCTCCCGAGGCGGCTCTGATAAGATCTTCCAGGGCATTCTCGATGGTGTCCGCCATTTCTTTCTCTCCTCCGTCTCTGAGCGCATCGCCAAGATAGAGGATATAGTTTGCGGCCAGTTCGAAATCATCCTGTCCGCAATCATAAAATTCAAGGTAGAATCTTGCGCTGACAAGCAGCTGTGCGCCAAGGTTGGCACCAAGGGCGCGGGCGCTTTCGGCATCTCCGATCTTGAAATAGTCCTCAATGGTCTCGATGACCATAAAGTCATTTGAGCTCATCCCGACAGGGATGCCTTCGAGAGGATAGTTGCGCATTATCTCGCAACTCCTGTCAAGCATCTCTCCGGCTCTCTCGTACTGGCCTTCCTTGATGAAGGCATTGGCGCAATTGACGAACATATTGCGGATTGAATTCACGCCCATATGGGTGTAAAGATTCTGATGGTCGATGAAATAATCGTCCGCTGAGATTGCGTCGAAAGAATAGGTTTCTGTCATCAGGCGGTACAGCTCATCTGTATCGGAAAAGCCTATGTCGGTGTTCCTGACCCTGTTCTGTATAGGGATGAACTTATAGGAGTAACCGACGAACTCAAAATAATCCTTGATGCCGATGTTGAGATCACCTCCGGCATTGAGGAGATGAAGAGGGCGGTCCCATTCGTACTGAGACAGGAAATCAAGCATAAAGAGTTCCGGCTTGCTCAGGTACTCTTTCCCTTCGGGGATTGTGAGGATTATTTCGTCAGGGATGATGTCGAGATACCTGGCATCAAGTATTCCGTACTTGACCACGTTCTCCTTGTTGACCGGTACGGAGACTTTCCGTGACGGCCAGTAATCGACCTTGCGGCCGCTGGCCATTCCGACCTTGACCTGGGGGTGCTTGAAGAGCATCAGCGCATCGGAGATCGACAGGACCTCGTTCCTGTTGTCAAGGATAGGGATATATTCGTTCGTGCCGTAGAGATATTGCTCGTGAGGGATTGAAAGGTCCAGAGGCGCGGACTCGTTCACCGCCCAGAGCATCTGGTCTATGTGCCAGTCCGTGCCGAGCAGGGATGTGTTACAGATCCGCACGTCGGTGCGTATGTCTTCGACTTCCTGCGCATACCACAGCGGGAAGGTGTCGTTGTCTCCGTGGGTGATGAGAACGCCGTTGCGACCGACGGAATTCAGGTAGTTCCGGGCCATCTCAACTGCCGTGCGGCGGTTCGACCTGTCGTGGTCGTCCCAGTTCTGGGCCGCCATTTCAACGGGAACCAGAAGACAGACAACGGATATCGCGGCTGCGGCAAGTACGGAAGCCCTGCCCTTGCTGAAGCTATCAGCAAGAGACCAGATGGCAGCTACCGCGAGGCCGATCCAGACGCTGAAGAAATAGAACGACCCTGCATAGGCATAGTCCCGCTCACGGACCTGGAAAGGCGGCTGGTTGAGGTAGATCACGATTGCGATGCCGGTCATAAAGAACATCAGGAAGGTGAGCCAGCAGCCGCGCTTGTCGCGGTCGAACTGGAAGAACAAACCGATGAGGCCGAGCAGCAGAGGAAGGAAGAAATAGTGGTTCTTGCCTTTGTCGCAGGCGAGGCTCTCGGGAGCGTCCGACTGGTCGCCGAGGCGCATATTGTCGATGAAGCTGATTCCGCTTTCCCAGTTGCCGTGGAAAATGTTGCCCGGGCTTGGCGAATGGATCTGGTTCTGGCGTCCCACGAAGTTCCACATAAAATAGCGCCAGTACATCCAGTTCATCTGATAGTCGAAGAAATAGAGAAGGTTCGCCCCTGTCGTCGGCTTCCTGTAGTCGGCGCCGGCAATCTTGCGGCCTTTGCCGTTTGTGTAGATTTCGTAGAAGTCTTCATAGCGTCCGTCAGGGCTTGTGCTCCACATTCGTGGAAAAAGCATCTTGCCGGCAGACGTGTACTTCGCGTCCATAGGACCGTCAACTTTCTTATATTTTCCGTCGAGGGGAGCCCAGTATTTTGATGTCTCGATGTCATACGGTGCACCGTAGTACTGGCCGTAGACCAGAGGGGTTGACCCGTACTGCTCTCTGGAAAGGTAGCGTACCAGCGTGAACGCATTGTCCGGCTGATATTCGTTCGTCGGTGTCTTTGCGCAGGAACGGATGATGTCGACAGTGAAGACGGAGAAGCCGATGATGATGGTGGTGAGGCACAAAAGGGCTGTGTTCCAGAACACTTTCTTCTTCTTGAGGGTGCTGAACAGCCCGGCAAAGCAGGCGGCAAGTATGGCGAGCAGGAAGAAAGCGGCGCCGCTGTTGTAAGGCAGACCAAGCACGTTGACGAAGAAGAGGTCGACGTAAGCCGCCATCTTCGGAAGCCACGGGATGATGATGAAGAGGATGATGGCGAGGATTATGACTCCTACAACGAAAATTTTCACCAGCTCCCAGAATGAGAAAGCGCCGTCTTCACGCTGCCGATAATAATACATATACACGAGAGCGGGGATGGCAAGGAGGTTGAGCAGGTGGACACCGATGCTCAGACCCATAAGGAACGCAATCAGGACTATCCATCGGTTTGCACGCGGCTGGTCCGCACGGTCGTACCACATTGTCATCGCCCAGAATACAAGAGCGGTGAACAGTGAACTCATGGCATAGACCTCGCCTTCGACTGCCGAGAACCAGAAGGTGTCGGAGAAACAGTATGCGAGCGAGCCCACGAGACCTGAACCGAAAATGGCGATGGCCTGCCCTGCGGCATATTCACCGTTGGTGTCCGGCTTGATAAGGCGCTTGGCGAGCCAGACGATGGTGAGGTACAGGAGGAATATCGTGAGCGCGGAGCATATCGCGCTCATTGCGTTCACGAGAACCGCGGCGTGCATATTGTCGCCGAACATCGTGAAAAAGCGTGCTATCAGCTGGAACATCGGGTTTCCTGGCGGATGGCCTACTTCGAGCTTGTAAGATGACGCAATGAATTCTCCGCAATCCCAGAAAGATGCCGACGGCTCCAGAGTGAGGAGATAGGTGATGGCGGAAACGGCGAACGCGATGCCTGCGCTCAACCGATGCCATAAATTGAATTTCTTCCGATTCATACGTTGCAAAGATACAATAAGAATTATTTAACTTTGCAAAAATCCTTCCAATATGGCAGACAACGACTGGAAATCCAGACTGGGTGTGGTGTATTCCACGAATCCCGATTTTGAGTACCGGCAGGAGGTGCAGGAAGAGCAGGTTACTCTAGAACCCGCGAAGCAGCGCCTGACCGTGCGCATCGACCGCCGTCAGCGGGCAGGCAAGCAGGTGACTCTCGTGGAGGGCTTTGTCGGGACGTCTGAAGATCTCTCCGCTCTGGCGAAGACACTCAAGACCAGATGCGGGGTCGGGGGCACGGCGAAAGACGGTGAGATCACCGTCCAGGGTGACCTCCGGGACAAGGTGGTCGCTCTGCTGCAAGTAATGGGCTATAACGCAAAGAGAGGCAACTGATGCTTGATGACCTTCTTGACGGCGGCATCCTTGAAATGTCGCCCACGCCGTTCCTGATGGCCGAAACCACCAGGTCGTGGGGGGATTACACCGCGAACAGGATAATGGTCCTGCTCGCCGTGGTGTGCTTTTTCCTGATAGCCAGGGATTTCGTCCAGATGCTGCCTATGCTTCTTTCCACGATAGACAGGGCAAAGGCGAACGTGTCGCTTGAGCGAAGCCTCGGGTCCGCCAGGTTGCGGAACAGGATAGCATTCGTCTCCATCCTGCCTTTCTGCATTATCGTGGACAGGTTCGCCTTGTACAGCCCCCGTTGTTTCCAGCTGCTTCCACAGGGATTCTCGGTCTTTTTGGTAATGCTTGTTCTGCTTGTCTACTGGACATTGAGACACTTCATCTTCGCGGCCGTCCGTTCAAGTCGGATACCGGCGGAGATATCGGACACGATACATCGCGCCCCCTACAACTACTTCATCGTGCTGGTGGTGATGATGCTTCTGACAGTGGGCGTGCTGGCCACCACAAATTGCACTGACGGCACAGCAAGAACCATTCTTCTGGTCGAAGCGGCCGTGGTTTACCTGTTCTCACTGGTACGCGTGGGTCAATTTTTGAAATACAACTGCAATGTTTTTATTACTTTTTTGTACCTTTGCGCGCTCGAATTGCTTCCGACCGGAATACTGGTCGCGAGTGCAATTGTACTGTAGTGCAGAATGAAGATACTTATTTCACAGCAAACCCCATCCAACCTGTCGCCGTATGAGGTTCTCCAGTCCAGATTTGGAGCCGAAATCGTTTTTCGTCCGTTCTTTGTAGTCGAGCCGCTTTCGGCAAAGGAATTCCGTGCACAAAGAATCAACCTTCCTGATTTTACGGCAGTTGTCTTCACATCCAGATATGCGATTGACGCTTATTTCAAGCACTGTGAAGACGTGCGTTTCAAGGTGCCTGAAACGATGAAGTATTTTTGCACGACGGAAGCCGTTGCAATGTATCTGCAGAAGCATATTGTCTACCGCAAGCGCAAGATTTTCTTCGGTGACGGCAGCCCGGCTTCAATAATCAGCCTTATCGGTGCCAAGCACAAGGGAGAGAAATTCCTTGTCGCCACGGCGGCCGGTTCAAATTCAGACCCTTTCACCAGGCTTTTCGATGCGGCCGGCCTTGACTACACGGTGGGCGCTCTCGTAAAGTCCGTGTCCCAGGATATTCACGACCTTGATGTCGCTTCTTTCGATATGATCGTGATGTACAATCCGAGTGACCTCAAGTCCCTTCAGGAAAACTTCCCTGATTTCAAGACGGACGGCGTCAAGTTCGTCACTTTCGGCAAGTCAGTCGTAGCCGCGATGAACGAGGCCGGGTATCCTATTGCCGTACAGGCTCCTACGCCTCAGGCTCCTTCAGTAGCCAAGGCTATCGAACTCTATCTCGAAGCTGAAAAATAATATGTCGCTCCCTTTGGCCAATACCCTCCCGAAGGAGGAAAGGCTGTGTGGGAAGACAACGGTTTCCGCACTCATTGCCGGTGGCAGGTGGGGAAGCACTGCGCATATGAAGTATTGCTTCCTCGGTGGCGGAGAAGGCGAGCTCAACCGGATAATGGTCTCGGTCCCGAAGAAATTCTTCAAGCGTGCGGTAAAGAGAAACCTCCTGAAGAGACGCATACGCGAGGCGTATCGCACTCGAAAGGAACTGCTTGCCGCAAAGGGCGCTGATATCCTCTTCCAATACAATTCGCCGGAAATCGTGGATTTCGAAGTCATCTGCGAAGAGGTGGCGTCAATTCTCAGGAGGGTCTCGAAATGACATTCATTTCCGTAGTGAAGAAGGTACTCACCGCACCTTTCCTGCTTCTGATCAAATTCTATCAGCTGTGCATCTCGCCGCTCAAGCCGGCGTGCTGCAGGTTTACCCCGACCTGCTCGCAATACGCAATGGAGGCCTTCAGGAAGTATGGACCTCTCAAAGGCTTCCGGTTGAGTCTGAAAAGGATTCTCCGCTGTAATCCGTGGGGCGGCAGCGGGTATGACCCCGTTCCTTAGGAGTCCAGTTTCAGGACTGCCATAAACGCGCTCTGCGGTACCTGGACGGTGCCGATCTGGCGCATTCTCTCCTTGCCTTCCTTCTGTTTTTCCAGGAGTTTGCGCTTTCTGGTCACGTCACCGCCGTAGCACTTCGCCGTCACGTCCTTGCGTACCTGCTTGACGGTCTCGCGCGCAATGATCTTCGCACCGATGGCCGCCTGGATCGGAATGTCGAACTGCTGCCTTGGGATGAGTTCCTTGAGCTTCTCGCACATCCTGCGGCCGAAGGTGTAGGCATTGTCTTCGTGAATGAGGGTGGAGAGGGCGTCGGCGGGCTCTCCGTTCAGGAGGATGTCCAGACGCACGAGACGGGCGGGACGGTAGCCTGTGATATGATAGTCGAAGGATGCATAGCCCTTCGAGATGGTCTTGAGCTTGTCGTAGAAGTCGAACACGATTTCGCTCAGAGGCATATCGTAGTTGAGTTCCACGCGGTCGGCCGTGATGTAGTGCTGGCTGACCAGGGTTCCGCGACGGTCGAGGCAGAGTTTCATAATAGGTCCGAAGAATTCGGACTTGCTGATGATCTGGGCGCGGATGTATGGTTCCTCGATGTGGTCGATGAGTGTCGGGGCCGGCATACCTGACGGGTTGTGCACGTCGATGACTTCATTCTGCATCGTGAAGACTTTGTATGAGACGTTCGGGACGGTGGTTATGACATCCATATCGAATTCGCGGAAGAGGCGTTCCTGAACGATCTCGAGGTGGAGGAGCCCAAGGAAACCGCAGCGGAATCCGGATCCGAGTGCGAGGGAACTCTCGGGTTCATAGACGAAGGAGGCGTCGTTGAGCTGGAATTTTTCGAGCACGGTGCGGAGCTCTTCGAATTTGTCGGCCTGTACGGGGTACATACCGGCGAAGACCATAGGCTTCACTTCTTCGAAACCGGCGATGGCTGTGGCGCAGGGGTTCTGCACGTGCGTGATGGTGTCGCCTACCTTGACTTCCGTGGCACTCTTGATGCCGGTGATGACGTATCCCACGTCACCGCAGCCGATCTCGGCCGAAGGGACAAGCTTCATCTTCAACACGCCTGTCTCTTCGATCTCGTATTCCTTGCCTGTGGCGAAAAACTTGACCTTGTCACCCTTGCGGATGCATCCGTTCTTGACCTTGAAATATGCGATGACCCCACGGAAGGAGTTGAACACGGAGTCGAAGATAAGGGCCTGCAGAGGTGCGTCCGGATCGCCTTCCGGGGCTGGAATCTTTTTGACGATAGCGTCGAGGATGGGCGCCACGCCTTCTCCTGTGCGCGCGGAAATCTTGAAGACGTCTTCCGGCGTGCAGCCGAGGAGGTCGCAGATTTCATCCGTCACGACCTCGACCTGGGCGGATTCCATATCTATTTTGTTGAGGACCGGGATAATCTCCAGGCCGTGGTCGATGGCCATATAGAGGTTGGAAATGGTCTGGGCCTGGACGCCCTGCGAGGCGTCAACCACGAGCAGGGCCCCTTCGCAGGATGCGATGGAGCGGGAGACTTCGTAGGAGAAGTCGACGTGCCCCGGAGTGTCAATGAGGTTGAGCCTGTACTGCTCGCCCCTGAATGTGTGGACCATCTGGATGGCGTGGCTCTTGATGGTGATTCCCTTCTCCTTCTCAAGGTCCATATCGTCAAGTACCTGGTTCTCCATATCGCGGGCACCGAGTGTCTGTGTGAGCTCGAGAAGCCTGTCGGCCAGCGTGCTCTTGCCGTGGTCGATGTGGGCGATGATGCAGAAATTGCGGATATTCTTCATTTCCATACTGCAAAGATAAACGAAACGGCAGAATATTTTCGCATATTTTGATTAACTTTGCAAGATACGACATTAACCAATCCAATTAATATTTATGGCAAATTCAATCTCCGTTCTCAACCACGCTGCTGACAACATCCGTATTCTCGCCGCAGCTGCAGTTGAAAAAGCAAAGTCCGGACATCCCGGCGGAGCGATGGGTGGAGCAGACTTCATCAACGTTCTTTACTCAGAGTATCTCACTTATGATCCGAAGAATCCTGAATGGGCGGGACGCGACCGTTTCTTCCTTGATCCGGGCCATATGGCTCCGATGCTTTATGCAGAGCTTTGCCTGAACGGCAAATTCAGCCTTGACGAGCTTGCACAGCTCCGTCAGTGGGGTTCACCTACTACCGGCCACCCTGAGTTCGAGATCGCCCGCGGCATCGAGAACACATCGGGTCCTCTCGGACAGGGTCACGTGTTCGCAGTAGGCGCAGCCATCGCTGCCAAATTCCTTGCCGCACACACCGGCAACCCTACTTTCGCCAAGGAGACCATCTACGCGTACATCTCCGACGGTGGCGTTGAGGAGGAAATCTCACAGGGCGGCGCCCGCATCGCAGCCAACCTCGGCCTTGACAACCTCGTGATGTTCTACGACTCCAACGACATCCAGCTCTCTACCGAGACCAAGGTCGTTATGAACGAGGACACTGCAGCCAAGTACCGTGCACTCGGCTGGGAAGTGATTGAAATCAACGGCAATGACGCAGCCCAGATCCGCAAGGCCCTCGACGCGGCCAAGAAGGTGACAGGCAAGCCGACCCTCATCATAGGCAAGTGCATAATGGGCAAGGGCGCCCTTCAGGCCGACGGCTCATCATATGAGGCAAACTGCAAGACCCACGGAGCTCCTCTCGGCGGCGACGCTTTCGTCAATACCGTCAAGAACCTCGGCGGCGATCCTGAAAATCCGTTCGTCATCTTTGACGACGTGAAGGATCTTTACGCCAACCGCGCCAAGGAGCTCGAGGCGATCTGCGCAGAGCGCTACGCAGAAGAGAAGGCCTGGGCCGCAGCAAATGCGGACAAGGCTGCACAGCTCGCAGACTGGATGAGTGGCAAGGCTCCTAAGATTGACTGGAGCAAGGTTGCCCAGAAAGACAATGACGCTACCCGTTCGGCATCAGCCGCCTGTCTTTCTGCACTCGCAGAGCAGGTTCCTAATATGATCTGCGCTTCAGCGGACCTTTCAAATTCCGACAAGACCGACGGTTTCCTCAAGAAGACCCAGGCCCTCAAGGCCGGCGACTTCAGCGGAGCCTTCCTTCAGGCCGGCGTTGCAGAACTCACAATGGCGTGCTGCTGCATCGGTATGGCCCTCCATGGCGGTGTCATCCCTGCCTGCGGCACATTCTTCGTATTCTCAGATTATATGAAGCCTGCAGTGCGTATGGCGGCTCTTATGGAACTTCCTGTCAAGTTCGTCTGGACACACGACGCATTCCGCGTAGGCGAGGACGGCCCTACCCACGAGCCTGTGGAGCAGGAGGCCCAGATCCGTCTTATGGAGAAGCTCAAGAACCATTCGGGCAATCCTTCAATGCTTGTCCTCCGTCCTGCAGATGCAAAGGAGACCACCGAGGCCTGGGCTCTTGCAATGGCCAACACCAAGACCCCTTCAGCCCTCATCCTCTCCCGCCAGAACATCAACAACCTTCCGGAAGGCAACAACTACGCCGACGTCGCAAAGGGCGGTTACATCGTAGCCGGTTCCGATGAGAACCCTGATGTCATCCTCGTGGCTACCGGATCAGAGGTTTCGACACTTGTCGCGGGCGCCGCTCTTCTCCGCGCAGAAGGCAAGAAGGTGCGCATCGTTTCCGTTCCTTCAGAAGGCCTCTTCCGCACCCAGCCTAAAGAGTATCAGAAGATGGTTCTCCCTACGGACGTGAAGAAGTTCGGTCTTACCGCAGGACTTCCTGTAAACCTTCTCGGACTCGTTCCGGAGGCAGAGGGAACGATCTGGGGTCTCGAGTCATTCGGCTTCTCTGCTCCTTACAAGGTGCTTGACGAGAAGCTCGGCTATACCGCTGAGAACGTTTATGCTCAGGTGAAGAAACTCTTCTAGAGATAGAATTCGCACGTGAGTGCGGAATATTCTGCTGACCTTCCGGGACCGTCCTGGAGGGTCAGTTCTTTTTCCGTCACGCTGCCGTGCAGGCGGCAGAATTCGGCGACAAGACGCTTGGGACATTTTGCGGCAGTGGTGCGTATGCGCAGGATGCGGAAAGGAAACAGCCCGAAAGAGGCTGCGGTGCGCATCAGACGCTGTTCGCAATCTGATGGCAGGATTAGGGCCAGCCGGCCGTCCGGCGCAAGCCACTCCGATGCGAATGCGCAGATATCGGCGTGGGTCAGGCTGCACGTATGGCGCGCCGCCGTCTCACGGGCATCGGGATTTGTCAGTGAATTGTCGAAATATGGCGGATTGGAGAAAATCAGGTCGAACCTGTCTGCCGGAACATAGTCCTGAAGCGACGTGCATACGGCCTGCAGGCGGGAGGACCACGGTGAGGATGCGAAGTTGAAGGCGGCCTCATCGGCAGACGGCCTGTCAATCTCTATGGCGGATATTTCCGCTTCAGGGCATCGTTGTGCGGCCATCAGAGCGATTACCCCCGTGCCTGTACCTATGTCGAGCATGCGCCTGTCAGACGGTCTGACTGTCATTGCCGCGCCGAGAAGCACGGCGTCGGTCCCGACCTTGAGGGCCGAGTCGTCCTGGCGGACGGTGAATTGCTTGAAGCGGAAATCGGGCATCGCGGTCGCCTTAGATGAACCGGCCGTCGAGCATCGTGAGCGTACGGTCGCAAAGGGCTGCGAGTTCCGGATCGTGGGTCACGATGACCGTGGTCTGGCCGAGACGGTCACGGAGGTCGAAAAGGAGTTTATGGATCTCCTGCTTTGTGGCTGAATCAAGATTGCCGGTAGGCTCGTCTGCGAAGAGTACGGCAGGTTCGTTGACAAGCGCTCTCGCTATGGCGACGCGCTGCTGCTCGCCGCCGGACATCTCTGACGGCTTGTGGCCGGTGCGCGCATCCAGGCCTACTTCTTTCAGTAGTATCTCTGCGCGGCTCTGTGCCTCTTTCCTGCGCATTCCGGCAATGAGCGCAGGGATCATAACGTTCTCAAGCGCAGTGAATTCGGGCAGCAGGTGGTGGGCCTGGAAGACGAAGCCAATGCGCCGGCCGCGGAAGCAGGTGAGGTCATCTCCCTTGAGCTTGAGTATGTCCCGGCCGTCTATGACGAGCGACCCGCTGTCGGGAGTGGAGAGGGTGCCCAGAATCTGAAGCAATGTGGTTTTGCCCGCGCCTGACGCGCCCATTATCGATACCACTTCTCCTTTTTCGACACTGAGGTCGACGCCTTTCAGTACCTCGAGGGTGCCGAAGGATTTGTGTATGTTGACTGCCTCTATTATCATCAGCCCAAAGATAGAAAAAAACGGTGAGAATTTTGTTTTTTCGCAAAAGGGGTTTATATTTGCAGTCCCAATTCGGGAATCCGGGGTGTGGCGCAGTTGGCTAGCGCATCTGGTTTGGGACCAGAGGGTCCTGTGTTCGAGTCACAGTACCCCGACAAAAGAGGTCAGCCGTTAAGGCTGACCTCTTTTGTATCGTCCTGACGGCCTGTAGGTTATTTCTTGCGGTAATATCCGTCGGCGGCGACCGGGAGCTTCTTTCTTGAAGAATATATCAGGAGCGCGACGCCGGCGATGATGAACGGGATGGAAAGCAGCTGGCCCTGGTCAAGCAGCATATTCTTTTCGAATTCCACCTGAGGCTCCTTTATGAATTCGATGATGAATCGCATCCCGAAGCAGGTGAGGATGAAGAACCCGAAGAAAAATCCCTTGTGTACCTTGTCAAGCCTTTTTCTGTATATCCAGACCATTATGAGACCGATGATGAGATATGACAGGGCTTCGTACAGTTGCGTGGGGTGCTTTGGTTCGGTCTCTCCGCGCAGGTCGAAGATGAAGCCCCACGGAAGGGTGGTCACATCGCCGTAAATCTCTGAATTGAAGAGGTTTCCGAGTCTTATCATACATCCGGCGAACGCTACGGTGATACACAGTCTGTCCATCACCCAGAGATAGTCGAAGCCGTTCTTCGCACCGTATTTGCGGGCGTACCATATCATAGCCAGGACGAGGGCGATCGCTCCGCCGTGACTGGCGAGCCCGCCTTTCCAGGGCTGGAAGATTTCCAGAAAACCGGACCAGCTTCCGAAATAATAGTCCGGCTGATAGAAGATGCAGTGACCGAGCCTGGCCCCGACAATAGTTGCAATTAGTAGGGTGTAGAGCAGTGGATCAAGCACGGATTCATCTACTTTTTCCCTCCTCATAAAAGACCTGAAGAGGAACCATCCAAGGATAAAACCGCCCACGAACAGCAGTGAGTACCATCTTATGCCAAGCCGGCCTATGGAAAAAAGGAATGGGCTGACGTCCCAATGAATGAATAGCAAATCGGTCATATTGTCATTCTTTTCGGAATTACAAATATACAAATTTCTCAAATTAATGCCTACCTTTGCGGTCCGATATATCGTGCGTATTATGCGCGGGTATAGAATTTGTAGTGTTGTTTATTAATTGCCTATTTGTAAGTTTTTATAAGATGAAGAATTCACTGATTATTGTCGCAACGCTTTTGTTCCTCGGCGTTCCGGGCGTATTTGCCCAGGACGCAATGGTTGCAGAAACCCCGGATACAACTGCGGCTCCGACTGTCATTTCTCTGGAACAGGCGCTGGAGATAGCGCTCAGCGAGAACGTTTCTGTCAAAGTGGCAGACTTGGAAATCAAGCGCACAGGATATGCGCGCAAGGGAACATATTCCGCCCTCTATCCTCAGATTTCAGGATCCGCTTCTTATCAGCGTACCATAAAGAAGCAGGTTATGTATATGGATTTTGATATGTCCAGCCTCGGAGGCGGTGCCGGAGCAGGTGCGGCTGCAGGCGCAGGCGCAGAAAAGCCTGCCGCTCCTTCAGGTGGTGGAATCGAGGTGGGCCGCTGGAATACGTGGAGTTATGGTGCAACCGCATCTATGCCTCTCGTCAACGCCCAGCTCTGGGAATCTCTCAAAATCTCTGATATGGATGTGGAACTTGCAGTTGAAAAGGCACGCAGTTCCCGCCTCCAGACCGTCACCCAGGTCAAGCAGGCCTATTTCGCCTGTCTGCTTGCCCGCGAGGTCCTCGATCTGAACAGGTTCTCTTATGAAAACGCTGTCCGCAATCTGGAACAGACCCAGAAGAAGTACAATGCACAGCGTGCCTCCGAGCTCGATCTGACAAGGGCCAAGACCTCCGTTGCCAATGCGATTCCAAGCGTCTATGATGCCGAGAGCAACGTCGTTCTTTCTCTCTGGCAGCTCAAGGCTGTGATGGGCATCGACCTTGACACCAATATAGATATCTCAGGCAGGCTTGGTGACTGGGCCGGCCATATGCTCTATGATGCGGTCGAGCTTGAAAATATGGATATGGACCGCAATTCGACAATGCGTCAGCTCGCAATCCAGGCGGAGCAGCTTGCCAGTACAATCAAGCTTCAGAAGAATGCGAATATCCCGACACTCGCAGTTTCGTTCTCGTATATGGTCAACGCAATGACCAATGACTTCAAATTCAGCGAGTACAACTGGAGCCCATATTCTTATGTCGGCCTGAGTCTCAGCATTCCTATCTTCTCCGGTGGCAAGCGTGCTTCTTCAATCAAGCAGGCGAAGATCCAGTCCAGCGAGCTTGACCTGCAGAAAGCCAACACGGAACGCCAGCTCAAGATAAGCATACGCCAGTATCTCAACACGATGGATACGCAGATGAAGAGCTACAGTTCCGCCCTTAGCGCCATCAGTACGGCGGAGAAGGCATTCGATATCGCCCAGAAGTCTTACCTCGTGGGGCGCAGCACTCTCACGGACCTTGATTCCGCCGAACTGGCCCTTATCCAGGCCAAACTTGCAGCCTCCCAGGCAATCTATTCGTTCATCTCTGCGAAGGCAGACCTCGAACAGGTCATCGGGGCCGATTTCATCGATGACAATGGCAATGTTCAATTGAATAACACATATGACAATGAATAATATTTTGAAAATTACCGGCGTCGCCGCCATCTTGCTCACTGCGGCCGCCTGCGGAAACAACAGCAATGAGTCCGTTGTAGAAGAAGTCAGGATCCCGATTGTCGAAGTCTCCCGCGTAAACAAGGAAAACGTTCCTCATTCCAATGTCTATTCATCAACCATCCAGGCAAACATAGTCAACAATATCGCTCCGCAGAACGGCGCACGCATCGTCAAGATCAATGCCGAAATCGGTGACTTCGTCTCAGCGGGGCAGATCCTCGCCGAGATGGATGATTCCAACCTCGAGCAGGCGAAACTCCGTCTGGTCAATTCAGAGGAAGAGCTCGGCCGCGTAAAGCAGCTTTTCGAAGAGGGTGGCATCTCCCAGTCTGACTTCGATGCCCTCGAACTCAACTACAAGGTTGCAAAAAGGTCATACGAGAACCTTCTTGAGAACACCGTTCTCCGTTCTCCGGTTTCAGGCGTCGTAACTGCACGTAACTATGACCGCGGCGATATGTATGGTATGAGCCAGCCGCTCTATACCGTTCAGCAGATTACTCCTGTCAAGCTCCTTGTCCCTATCTCTGAAAGCGATTATACCAAGGTTCGCAAGGGTGACAAGGTTTCCGTTACCGCAGACGCCCTCCCCGGGAATACCTATGTCGGTTCAATCGTACGCATCTATCCGACGATGGATGCCGCAACCCATACCTTCAACGTCGAGGTGCAGGTTCGCAATGAAAAGCGTGAACTTCGCCCGGGTATGTTCGCACGTGCGACAGTTGACTTCGGATCGGTCGAGAACGTCGTGATCCCTGACCAGGCCGCCGTGAAGATGCAGGGCGCCGGCACACGCCAGGTGTTCGTCCTCAATGCTGACAATACCGTCAGTGTCAAGGTCGTGACCCTTGGCCGTCATTTCGACAGTAAATATGAGATTCTTGAGGGCCTTGACGGCGATGAAACCATCGTTGTAAAGGGACATACGTCACTCAGGGCCGGCGATAAAGTGGAGGTTAGATAATGAGTATTTACAAGACAGCCGTAAACAATCCCGTAACCACCACGCTGGTTTTCATCGCGTGTATGGTGTTCGGTGTTTTCGCTCTCATCAAGACTTCGATTGCGCAGTTGCCTGAGTTTGAGGCAAATGTCATTGTCGTGATGTCTTCGTACCAGGGTGCCAACGCCGCGGATATAGAGACCAATCTTACAAAGCCTCTCGAGAACGCCCTCAACAGCGTCGAAAACCTCAAGGAACTCAACAGCCAGTCCAAGGAAAACATCTCGCTCCTGACTCTCAGGTTCGAGTATGGCATCGATATGGACGAGGCCACCAACAATGTCCGTGACAAGCTGGGAATGATCAGCAGCCAGCTCCCTGACGGTGCCTCGCAGCCTACCATCTTCAAGTTCAGTGCGGATGATATGCCTATTATGACCTTGACTGCTTCGGCAAAGGAGAGCTCGGCCGGCCTCGACAAGATCCTCGATGACCGTCTGGCCACTCCTCTTGCCCGTGTGCCCGGTGTCGGCACGGTATCCGTTTCCGGTGCCCCTACGCGCGAAATTATGGTTTACTGCGACCCAAACAAACTCCAGGCGTACAACCTGAGCATCGCGACGGTCGCCGGCATCATCGGTTCTGAAAACCGCAACCTGCCTTCAGGCAATATCGATATCGGTTCGGAGACTTACACCTTGCGCGTGCAGAAGGAATTCAAAGACCCGAGCGAACTGCTTGACATCGTTGTCGGCGCGGTCGGCGGGCGCACCGTGTACCTGCGTGACGTGGCATACATCCACGACGGCAACCAGGAGCGCGAGCAGGAGTCCTACACCAATGGCGAGCGTGCTGCCCGAATCATCATCCAGAAGCAGACCGGAGGCAACACCGTCAACATCATCAAGGGCGTCAAGAAAGAACTCAAGAAGATCGAAAAGGATCTTCCATCAGATATCAGGGTCGACATCCTCACAGACGGTTCGATAGAAATCATCAATACCATCAAGTCCCTTTTCGAGACTATCCTCATCACATTCCTTGTGGTCGGATTGATTGTGTTCATATTCCTCGGAAGCTGGAAGTCGACGTTGATCATCATCCTGTCGATCCCTATCGCGCTCCTTGCTTCTCTGGTGTATCTTTTTGCGACAGGCAACACTCTCAACATCGTATCGATGTCCGCCCTTGCGATAGCGATCGGTATGGTTGTGGATGATGCGATCGTTGTATTGGAAACCGTCACGAAACATTTGGAAAACGGCGAGAAACCTAAGGAGGCGGCCATCTATGGCACTGGTGAAGTAGGTATTTCGGTAATTGCGTCAACCCTTACGATGCTCTGCGTGTTCCTGCCTCTCACAATGTTGAGCGGTATGGCCGGCATTATGTTCAAGCAGCTCGGCTGGATTGTGGCAATCATTATGATCGTCTCCACGACCGCAGCCCTCACCCTTGTCCCGATGCTTTGCTCACGCTGGCTCAAGTCCGATGTCAAGCACGGAAAGGCCTATCTGGCTATCTTTGACCCTATAAACAGGTTTATCGATTGGATAAGCCGCGGCTATGCCCACGTCATCCGCTGGGCTACCAAGCGCCGCAAACTCGTGATCTGGGGCTTCGCGGCAGTCTTTGTGCTGTCTCTGGTCGTATTCGTTCCGAACCTCAAGACAGAATTCTTCCCTCGCGGTGACTCCGACCGTCTGTCAGCCACCATCGAGCTCCCTATGGGCACAGCACAGGAAGTGTCACGTGAATTTGCATTCGACATTTTCGACAAGGTCAAGGCTGCCGTCCCTGAAGCTGACAAGATTAATGTCACTTTCGGACAGGCCGATACCGACAACCTGTTTGCGAGTATGCAGTCGAATGGCACTCACATCATTTCGCTCACGCTTGCCATCGGTACCAGCAGTACCCGTGACCGCACTTCTTCCCAATTGGCGGATGTCGTACGTGAAATCCTTGCCGGATATCCTGAGATACGTCGTGCTACCGTGACTGAAGGCGGTGGCGGTATGGGCGGCGCCTCTTCCATCAAGGTCGAGGTCTATGGCTATGATTTCGGTGAGACGGATGTTGTTGCAAAAGCTCTGCAGGCCGAGATGCTCAAGGACAGGAAGTCATTTGCCCAGGTCACGCTCAGCCGCGACGAATATACTCCTGAATTCCAGATGGATTTCGACAGGACCAAGCTTGCGCTCAACGGCCTTAATTCTTCTACCGCCGGTGCCGCGTTCAGTTCCGCGATGAGCGGACAGCTCGCATCCCTTTATCGTGAGGATGGAGAAGAATACAGCATCCGTGTGCGCTATGCTCCTGAATTCCGCACGAGTATCGAGGATATGGAGAACATCATCGTGATGAATCCGTCCGGCAAGGCGGTAAGGATGAAGGAACTTGGTACGGTGAAGGAGACCCTCGTGCCTCCTACCATCCAGCGCAAGGACCGCGAGCGACTTATCACCATCACCGGAATCGTCGCAGAAAAGGCATCCCTCTCCGATGCTGTCGCATCTGCCAGGAAGGTCATTGACAATGCGGTTATCCCTTCAACCATCCAGATCGAGATAGCCGGCGACTATGAAGACCAGCAGGAGATGTTCGGCGATATGCTGTTGCTCATCATCCTCATCATCATCCTCGTCTATATGGTTATGGCATCGCAGTTCGAGGATTTCCTCGCTCCGTTCGTGATTATGTTCAGCGTTCCGTTCGCCGCCACCGGCGTGCTTCTGGGATTCTGGGTTACAGGCACTGCGATGGGTATGATGGCAATGATCGGTATCATCATCCTCCTCGGTATCGTCGTGAAGAATGGTATCGTCCTCATCGATTACACCATCATTCTTCGTGAAAGGGGACTGAACATACGCGATGCATCAGTCACTGCTGCCCGCAGCCGTCTCCGTCCTATCCTTATGACTACTCTCACAACCGTACTCGGTATGGTTCCTATGGCCATCGGACATGGTGAAGGCTCCGAGATGTGGAAGTCGCTCGGCATCACGGTATGCTGGGGTCTTACAATCTCCACTCTCGTAACGCTTGTTCTCATACCTGCGGTTTATTGCGCATTCTGTATGAAGATGGATCAACGTAAACAAAAGAAACTTGCAAAATGAAAGCGGTATTCGTAGCATATAACCAGGCTTACAACGAAGAGATCGTTGAAATATTGGAAAGCCTGAATCTGAGAGGCTATACACGATGGATAGACGTTCAGGGAAAAGGTTCGTTCAATGGTGAGCCTCATCTCGACAACCACGCGTGGCCGGTCCTGAATCACGCAATACTGACGATGGTCAAGGACGAAAAGGTCGGGCAGATGCTTGACCGGATCAAGGCCAAGGATGAAGCCGCACCGGATCTGGGACTCAGGGCCTTTGTCTGGAATATTGAAAATTGCTATTAATTTTCGTATATTTGTGTCCGTCGCCCATAAACCGGGCGACGGATTTTTATGGATAAAGTTATTACACCTGTCAATCTTCAGGAGGTCCTTGCCGGGTCTCCGGTTGTTCTCATTGATTTCTGGGCATCTTGGTGCGGCCCTTGCCGCGTGCTTTCTCCAACTGTAGATGAGATTGCCGAGGAGTATGCCAACCGCGTGACGGTTGCCAAATGCAACGTTGAGGACTGTGAAGACATCTCTGTTCAGTACGGTATCCGAAATGTCCCTACACTTCTGTTTTTCAAGAACGGACAACTCGTGGAAAGGCGTGTCGGGCTCGTGCAGAAACAGGAAATATCATCAATATTGGATTCATTAATTTAATTGACGCATTATGAAAAAACTTATTGTAGCAGCTGCCGCTCTTCTCATTTCGGTCAGCTCATTCGCACAGTTCGGTGTCATCGCCGGACTCACAACATCGGCAACATCCCTTAAGGAAGCCCGTGTAGAGTGGAATGCAAAGTCTATAGCACAGTACCATGTGGGTCTCACCTACAAGATGTCTCTTGGAAATGTTCTTGCTATACAGCCTTCACTCATTTATAACATGAAGGGCGCGAAACTTTATGAATTCAATGCCAGCTCCCTCGATTTTAAGACCGGATATCTTGAACTCCCTGTCCAGGTCCAGGCAGGCATCGGCCTTGGTTCCCTTGCAAGAATCTATGCAATTGCAGAACCGTTCATAGGTTATGCGATTTCCAACAAGATCGAAGGCACCAATCTCCGGGACAAGTGGGAGAATGTCTCCAATAAATTCGAGTATGGTGTCGGCCTCGGTGCCGGTGCCGAACTTTTCAGCCATCTTCAGATCTCTATCAGATACTACT
>JAZLGQ010000047.1:0-23102 GCA_045616385.1 Candidatus Cryptobacteroides sp. | reverse complement strand
TTCAAACTGTATCAGAAGCTCACCAGCATAGCCCGGCAGGTCATAAATTAAAACCAATACATTTATCTGGGCGGATGATCCGGTTTTCGTATGAGGTATAAAGACAAATAGAATGGAATGTCGCGCAAAACGCGAGTGATTCCGGGAATCAAGTCCTTCGGATCCTATTCGATCGTGATCCACCTGCCCGGGGTGAGAGCGGTGACGGATGAGTCGTACATCGCCTCGCAGTTTATCGCCGGCAGGTAGAAGGTACCCGGATAGGCGGCGGTGAGCTTGGTTGTAACTGATACGCTCTGGCCCGCGCCGAGGTCGAAGAAGCTGTAAACCCTGTCATCGCGGATGTCCTGATAGCTCAGTCCGGCCGGATATGAGGCACTGTCGTTGTAGATACGGTCGTTGTTGATCTCCCAGCCTGAAGGGAACCGCTGGGAGAGAGCGATGTCTTTCACGGAGGATGCGGTGGTGTTGGTCAAAGTGACGGTCACGCTGAAGTTGGCGCCGCGGGAGAGGGTGTCCGGCTGGACAGGGTTGTTCCAGGTGTCAAGGTACTTGACCTGCATACTGAGGCCCTTGGCGTAGCCCTTCTCTTCACCTGCTGCAGGCACACCTGTAGAGGAGATGACTGCGTAGATGAGGTTGCTGCCGCTGTTCGAGAGCTTCACCGGAATCTTTGCAGCGCCGCTAACAGGGATGTCCCCGCTGATGAAGCACTTTGAGGTGGCGAGCTTGAAGCTCTTGCCTGAAGCTTCGGCCTTCGCGTTGATGCCGCTGCCTGTAGCGGTCTGGGCATATCCGAATACGGAACAGAGGGCCCAGGCAGTTGACTGGGTGCTCATATAATGCTGCGGATCGTTGAGCCTCTCGGCGAGCTTGCCGGCAAGCTTGAAGGCATCCTCGTTCTGTCCGAGAAGCATCTGGGTCTTGAGGGCGATGGCCATATTGCGGTCCTCGCTGCCGTAGTAGCTGTAGTAGTTGCTGCTGTCGGTCTCGGAATATGTGAGGCCGGTGACTATCTTCTGTGCGACAGACTTCTTGCCGTCGCAGGCGAATGCGGCTGCAAGCATCCACGCGGCGTTGCGCGGCATCTTGCCGACTGACTCGCGGAGGTTGTTCATCGCACTGCGCTGAGGCTTGCCAGCGGCTGCAAGGGCGTATGCGGCGTATGCGCGTACATACCACCCCTCACGTGAACTGCCAACCACGTTGGAACTGATGTAGCTGATGAGGGAGCCCTTGAGGTCGGCTGGAACGGCATAACCGTTGTTCTCGGCTTCCTGGAGGAAGTGGAGGGCGTAGATGGTTCCGAAGTTGGAGGTCGTCCTGTTGCCCGGCCAGTATGACATCGAGCCGTCGCCGAGGCGGAAGCTCTGCATCCTGCTGATGGCTTTTGTCACGTGGTTGCTGCACTTTGCCTTCGTGGCACCGTCACATTCAACGACCTTTTCGATGAATATCTGTGGGAATGCGCCGGAAATCGTCTGCTCGATGCAGCCGTATGGGTATTCGGTGAGATATTTCAGGCGGCCGCCGAGGTCGATGGCAGGGATTGATGAGAATTCCACCCGGAGGGAGTTGGTGCCGTCGATACCGAAGACATCGGCGGTGACGTCCTTGCTTTCGCCGGCCTTGAGCAGTGTGCTCTGAAGTCGGGTGACTGAAGGATTCGGGTTGAATACGTCGATCTCGACCTTGTCGGTGGACTTGTCGCCGGCGCATTCCGCCGTGGCGGTGAGGTGGCCTGTGCCGGCGTTGTCGGTCACCTTGACGTCGAAGTATTCGACATACTGTCCGGCGCTCTCGGGCTTGATGGTCCGGCTGTCATCGCCTGTCACGGTGAGTCTGTCGGCGGCCTTGATGCCGACCTTGACCTGCCCGACGTTATCCTTCATCGTGATTACGGTGACAGGCACCTTGATCGTCTCGCCTGCGCTGAGAGTGCGTGGGAGGGTGGCCTGGACCATCACCGGCTTGGTGACGTTGACATTCTTCGAGACGCTGCCCTGGGCCTTGCCGTCGGTCGCGATGACCATAGCGCGAAGTGAGCCTATGTATGATGGGATGTCGTAGCTGTGTGAAGCGGTCTTTCCGGCCTTGAGGTCGAACGGCCCGAGGTAGGCGACAACCGGAGTGAAGCGCTGTGCGCCCTGACGCTGGAGAGCCCCCATAGCCTCGTCGTCACCACCGATTGCGAACAGCTGTTCGATGTGGCCGCCATAGGCGCCGATTATGTTATCGTAAGCATCCCAGGTGCGTACGCGGAGGGCTTCCTTTGAATAGAATGAATCCCAGGCATCCGGAGTCTTGAATCCCGTGAGGCCGAGAAGACCTTCGTCAACGAGGGCCACGACGTAGCTCATCGCACGGCCGCTTTCTTCCTTGACCTTGAACTTGAGGGTGGTCTCGGGCTTAACCTCGGCGGCTACGTCGATGACAGGCCTGAGGTGGGATGATGCATCCTCGACGTTGATGTTGCGAACACCGTATAGCCGGATAGGGGCATCGTTGAGAGACTGCTTGTGAGGCTGTATGAGGGTCACGAACGCATACACGTTCGGAAGCATTTCCGCAGTGACGGGAATCTTGATCTCAGTGCTGCCGGCAAAGCATTCGATGCGGCTCGTCCTGAGGCATTTGCCTCCCTTCTCGATGGATACGATGGCACTTGAGCCTGCGGCTGACGGGATTACCAGCCTGGCGGTCTCGCCGACTGCGAAAGTCTCCTTGTTGATGCTGATGCTGAGCTTGGTGGACGCATCCGACCCGCTGCTGCCGCTCCCGCTGCCGTACTCGTAAGCTTCGCAGAGCATTGAGGTTGCGTGGCCGCCCCTGGTATCGCTCACGCGGATATAATAGACGCCGCTCGGCGTGTCATCCCAGTCGTAGGTGAACTCTCCGTGGCCGTTTGAAGTGGATACCTTGGTCGAGAAGACGAGTTCCTTGGCGTTGCTGGACATATAGGAGGCAATCTCGTTGGCTGAGTCCCACCACCAGCTGTAGTCCACGTGAAAGATTTCGACCGAGAGTCCGCTTACGTTGACCGCCTGTCCTTCGGCGTTGACCGTGGCAATCTCGAATTTCTGAGGAGTGCCGGACTTGATGACTTTCTCGCCCCATTCGTTGGCCTTGATATCAGACTTGATGCCGACGTAAGAATTGAAGGGGGAGAGCTTGAATGTCTTGGCGCTTGTGCTGAATTCGCCGGACGGCTCATAAGCCTTCATCGTGAAGGTCGCGTTGAGGAGACCGGGAGCTGCGGCCTTGTTTATGTCCATATTGGCCGAGATATAGGCCTTGCCTTCCTCGTCCGAAGTCATATCCCTGTAGGAAAGGGTCATATTGCTGAACGAGCGGGCATCGTCCTGGAAGTCAAAGTCGGTAAAGTTTGCGAAGCTGGTCCTTGTCTCGGAAAGCTCGATCTCGCCGTTGACCTTGAGGTTGGCGCCTACGGCACCGTACAGCCAGTCCACCTTGACCACGCCGCTGCAGTCGCCGTCCGGGGTGATGTACCCCCTGTCGCCGAAGTTGACGTCGATGTTGAGTTTGTTGGGCTTCACGGTCTCGACGCGAAGGCTCTTGTAGAAAGTCTGTCCGCCCACCGTTACGCCCACCATCCAGCGCCCGGTAGGTGCGTCGGCCTGGGTGACGAACGGGAAGTGGAATATATGGTTGCCGCTGTTCTTGACGGTGATGGCTTGGGTGACCTGGCCGTCGGGGTTGCGGAGTTCTGCTATTACAGGATGGCCGACCGGAAGTACGGCATCTTCGTCCATTATGATCGTGCTAACGTGGAGGGTGTCTCCCGGACGCCAGACGCCGCGCTCCCCGAAGATGTAGGTCTTGAGGCCTTTTTCCCTGACCGTGCCGTCAACGTCGAAGTTGCTTGTGGAGAGTGATTTCTCGGCCTTGAGGTCGAGGTATGCATAGTCCTTGTTGTTCGTGGCGGCCACGAAGCGGCCGTCGGTGAGTCCGATGAAGCTTGCGCGTCCGTCCTTGTCGGTGCTGGCCTTGCCGAGTTCCTGCTGGACGAAGTCATAGAGCTTGACCTTCACCCCGCTGACCGGCTTTCCGGTGATGATGTTGTAGGCAAAGACCTCGAAGCCGTTGTCGCCGCCCTTGGCTATGAGTGCCAGGTCGCTGGCGAGTAGGTCGACGCTGCGCTCCTCGTAGGTCTCGTAGTTCCCGAAAGACCAGTCGCTGTCGTAGAAATCCTCTTCCACCAGTGGCTCGCGACCTCGGATCTCGATGTGGTATATGGCACCCGGCTCGGGTTTGATGAGCTCGTCGAGGCTGAGTCCGTAAACCTTGTTCTCGCGTATGTGCGGGGCATCCGAAGATCCGAGCACGATGGTGGTGTCGATGATCTGCTTTGCCACCTTGTAGCTCTCGCTGCGGGTCTCCCAGTCATCGAGCTGGAGGAACTGCAGGATGTTGTTCTCGTATACTTTCTTTACGCGTATCTGAGCCTTTGCGTAGTTGATCGAACTGAAAAGAAGGTCCATTCCTCCGCTGGAAGGCAGTATGGAGCCCTTGCTGAGGAGCTTGATCGCCGGTACGTCCTCGTCGACATCGGCCCGGGCCGCCTCTGCGGCATTATCAGGGAAGAGGATACTTTCTCCCGGTCCGGCCTTGATGCCGGATGAGCTGCCACCGCCGTTCCTGCAGGAAACGAACGTTGCGACGGCAATGAGAGAAACGAGAACGAGGTTAAGTTTTTTGAGTTTCATATGTCCGGTTTTTTGTAATTTTGCTTTTGTATGTCCAAAGGTAGGAAAATAGTTTTGACTATCATCGCATTATCTGCGACATGGTATCTTTTCTGCCTTCCGCGCCAATTGTTCCGCGAGCCGTATTCCGCCGTGCTTGAAAGTGCCGACGGGACGCTGCTGGGCGCCCATATCTCATCGGCCGGGCAATGGTATTTCCCGCCTGCCGACGCCGTTCCCCGGAAATTTGCCGACTGCATCATCACATACGAGGACAAGCGCTTCCGCTATCACCCGGGCGTAGATTTCCTGTCGATAGGCCGCGCCATCAGGCAGAATTTCAGCCGTGGAGAGGTTGTCAGCGGCGCCAGCACCATCACGATGCAGGTCATACGCCTGAGCCGCCCCGGCGCAAAAAGGCATATCTTCGAGAAGATATATGAGGCCGTTCTGGCCACGCGTCTGGAGCTTCGCTGCTCGAAAAATAAAATACTCCTCCTGTATGCCTCCAATGCTCCTTTCGGCGGAAACGTGGTCGGCATCGAGGCCGCCGCCTGGCGATACTTCGGCCGTCCTGCGGAAGAACTGTCCTGGGCGGAGAGCGCGACCCTGGCCGTGCTTCCCAACTCGCCCGCACTGATACATCCCGGGCGCAACCGTGAGCGTCTGCTTGAAAAGCGCAACTTCCTCCTTGACAAGTTGCGGGAAAAGGGGACGATCGACGAGGTGGAATGTATGCTCGCCAAGGATGAACCGCTGCCGGACAAGCCCCGTCCGATGCCCGATATGGCCTACCACCTTCTGGAGCGCATACGGGTCGGGCAGGGAAGCGGCAGATATGTCTCCACCCTTGATTATGACCTGCAGAGACGGGTCAACGACATAGCGGCCAACCATTTCCGTGTCAATCATACGAACCTGGTCGACAATATGGCCGTTCTGGTGGTTGATGTCCGTACCGGCGAAGTGAAGGCATACTACGGCAACACCCGCTCCTGCGGCCGTGGAGTGCGCGGCTCCGACGTCGATATGATACCGGCGCACCGTTCCAGCGGCAGCACCCTCAAGCCGCTGCTTTACGCAGCTATGCTTCAGGACGGGTCGATCCTCCCGGGCACGCTGATCAAGGACACTCCGTACAACTACAACAATTTCAACCCGCATAACTTCAACCGCACATTTGACGGCGCGGTACCCGCCCACGAGGTCATCGAGCGCTCGCTGAACGTCCCGTCTGTCCGTATGCTCGAGCAGTATGGCGACGACCGGTTCCTCGAGCTGCTTCACGGATTGGGGTTTGACACAATGCCTTTCGATGCCGGCCATTATGGCCTTTCACTCATCCTCGGCGGTGCCGAGATATCCGTGCAGAGCCTTGCAAGAGCCTATTACCGGCTTGCGGCGAATCTGGGCGGGGGCGAGATATACGAAGATCTGTCATATCTGGCGGGAGAACGGAGGAGCCGCCTCCGTCCGTCGGAGGTGCCGCTTGACGCGGGCCCTTGCTGGCTTGCCTTCGAAGCGCTTTCCAATGCCAACCGCCCGGAAGAAGAGGCGTCGTGGATGGATTTTGCCTCAGGAAGAAAGATAGCCTGGAAGACCGGTACAAGCTGGGGTAACCGCGATGCCTGGAGCGTGGGTGTCACGAGGAATTACGTCGTGGCGGTCTGGGTGGGCAACAGCGACGGCGAAGGCCGTGCCCGTATGACGGGCGTGTCGTATGCCGCACCGGTGATGTTTGACGTGTTCTCGGCTCTGCACGATACGGGATGGTTCGAAATGCCTGTCGCCGGGATGACCCGGGTGGTTGTCTGCGCTCAGAGCGGCAATCCCGCATCGGATATCTGCCCGCAGAAGGATACCGTCTGGGCACCGGCCGTTGACAATATGCCGGACGAATGCCGTTATCACAGGATGGTCCATCTGTCCGCCGACGGCGCATATCAAGTCAACAGCAACTGCTGCCCGGTCAGCGAGATGAGGGAGGAAGTTTTTTTTGTCCTGCCGCCCGCGCAGGAATGGTATTATGCCAAGAACCATCTGGATTACAGGCAATTGCCGCCGAAGCATCCCCTCTTCGATGCTTCGACTTCTGTCCGCAACCCCATAGATGTCATCTACCCTCAGCCGGGGATAACGATCGTGGTCACGAGAGGGCTTGACGGCAGCAGAAAGGGTGCGGTGTTCCGTGCGGCGCATTCAGATCCGGGTGCGACGCTCTACTGGCATCTGGACGACGAGTATCTGGGTGAGACCGGTGGAGAACACGAACTGATGGTGCTTCCGGAAGCCGGCAGGCACCAGCTTACGGTGGTGGACGGACACGGCAGCCGCCGCGTCGTCGAATTCGTCAGCAAATAGATTTTATCGGGTGATGAAGATTCCCGGAAGGTCTGGGTCGAACGGTTCTTCGGGTTCGTTGAACGGCTCGAGCATCGGGTTGTGGGTGCGTTCGTGACCTATCGTGGTGGCCGGACCGTGGCCCGGGAGCACTTCGGTGCCGGGGTCGATCAGTATCAGCTTCTCCATAATGGACACGATTTCCTTGTCGTAGTCGCTGTAGTTGAAGTCCGTGCGCCCGATGGTACCGGAGAAAAGGGTGTCGCCGGTGAAAACGATGCCTTCCGCATCGTCGAAGAAACATACGCAGCCGGGTGTGTGGCCCGGGGTGGCGATGACCTTGAAACAGAATCCGCCCTCTTCGATGAGGCTTCCGTCCCCGATACCGGTCACGATGTATGCCCTGTCAGGGACGTTGATGCCCATATGACCCAGGAGCCTGGCATCGGATTCGACTATTGCGGCATCGGCAGGATGTGCATAGACCTTGCAGCCGAATGCATCCTGGACGGCCTTTACGCCGCAGATGTGGTCGAAATGCGAATGGGTCAGCAGGACGGCGCCGATATGCAGGCCGAGCCCGGCGACCGTGCTGAAAAATTTCTCCTTTTCGGCGGGATAATAGAACCCCGGGTCAATGACAATCGCGTGATCCTTTGATTTCCATATAAGGTATGTGTTTTCCTGGAAGACGTTGAAGACGGAAGTGCGGATTTCGAACATCGTGTGATGATATTTTCGGCAAAATTACTCAACTTTTCCTAAATTTGCCTGACAAAACCACAAGAAAATGCACATAGGAGTAGCTGGAAACATAGGCAGCGGGAAAACCACTCTCACGAGAATGCTTTCCGAACATTACGGCTGGGTCCCGAAGTATGAGGCAGTCTCATACAATCCCTATCTTGAGGATTATTATAAGGATATTCCACGCTGGTCGTACAATCTCGAGACATACTTCCTTGCCCAGCGTTTCCGGGACGTCCTTGACATTGCCAGGAGCAATGACGTCATCATCCAGGACAGGACGCTTTTCGAGGGCGTATATATCTTCGTCGCGAACAATCACGACCTCGGCAACCTTTCGGACCGCGACTACAACACATATATGCAGCTTTTTGAGCTGATGATGTCTATGGTGCAGCCGCCTGACCTGCTGATCTATCTGAAATCGACGGTCCCGTATCTGGTGGCGAAGATCCAGAAGCGCGGGCGCGAGTACGAGCAGAGTATGAACCTTGAGTATCTGTCCGGTTTGAACAGACGTTACGAGGAGTGGATATCCGGGTACAAGGGGAAGGTTCTGACCATAGATGCAGACAATCTCGACTTCCAGAACAACCCTGAGGACTTCTCCTTCATAACGGATAAGATAGACGCCGAAATGTTTGGCTTGTTTTAAGTTTTTCCTAACTTTGCGCGAATAAGATAATAAGTATGCATATAGCTATTGCGGGAAATATCGGAAGCGGCAAAACCACCCTTACAAGAATGCTTGCCGCGCATTACGGCTGGATACCAAAGTACGAATCAGTTGATTTCAACCCATACCTTTCCGACTTCTATCAGGATATGGAACGCTGGTCCTTCAACCTCCAGATATACTTCCTGAACAAGCGTTTCAAGGATGTCGTCGACATCGCCAAGACCGATGATGTCATCATCCAAGACCGCACCATCTATGAGGATGCCTGCATATTTGCTCCGAACCTGCACGATATGGGGCTTATGTCCTCGAGGGATTTCGAGAACTATTCGGATCTCTTCGAGCTTATGATGTCGCTGGTCGGCTTCCCTGACCTTCTCATCTATCTCAAGTCATCAATCCCCAACCTGATCGCCCAGATCCAGAAACGGGGCCGTGATTACGAACAGAGTATAAGCATCGAGTATCTGACCGGTCTTAACGAAAAGTATGACAACTGGATCAGGGATTACAAGGGCAATCTCCTTGTCGTCGATGCAGACCATGTTAAATTCGGCAACAATCCGGAGGATTTCGAGAAGGTCACCGATATGATTGACGCGCAACTTTTCGGACTGTTTTCGCCTTCCGGCAAATAACGTCGCCTTCGTATTGCTTTGAGTATGGGAAAGAACAAAACCAACACTGTCGCCATCGTCACAATGTGTTTCATCTTTGCGATGATCTCCTTCGTGACCAATATGGCTGCGCCATTCGGGAACATCTGGAAGGGCCAGTACGGCTGGGCCGCGATGATGGGCAATATGATGAATTTTGCCGCATACCTGTTTATGGGTATCCCTGCCGGCAGGATGCTCATCAGGGTAGGATACAAGAAGACCACGCTCATCGCGCTTGCCGTCGGCTTCTTCGGTATCGTCATCCAGTGGCTCTCAAGCCGCACCTTCCTCGGGAACTCCGCGATATTCGTATATCTGCTCGGCGCATTCGTGTGCGGTTTCAGCGTCTGTATGCTCAATACCGTCGTCAACCCTCTGCTTAACGTCCTGGGCGGCGGCGGCAACAAGGGCAACCAGCTCATACAGATCGGCGGCACGCTCAACTCCATCACCGGCACGCTTACCCCACTTCTGGTCGGTGTCCTTGTCGGCACCGTCACGGCGCAGACCAGTATGAACGATGTCGCGCCTCTGCTCTTCATCGCGATGGCGGTCTTCGCAATAGCATTCGTGGTCATCTGCTTCGAAAAGATTCCGGAGATAGCCCAGGAGCGCAATGCCGTCAGATTCGAGCACAGCGCCTGGAACTTCCGTCATTTCGTCCTCGGAGCCGTCGCAATCTTTTTCTATGTCGGCATCGAGCAGGGCATACCTTCGCAGGTCAATTTCTACCTTGCCGACGCTTCGGGCAAGGGTGCCGGCATTCTGATGAACGGAGCTGCCATCGGCGGTGCCATCGCTGCCGTCTACTGGCTCCTGATGATGGTCGGCCGCGCAGCTTCAACTGCGATTTCGGGGAAGGTCAGCCCGCGTGTACAGATGATATCGGTATCCTCAGTGGCCATCATACTCGTCCTCATCGCCATCCTTCTGCCCAAGGACATCACGATCAAGATGCCGGGGTATACTGCCGGAGAAGGCTTCGCAATGTTCAGCGTTCCTTTAAGCTGCCTCTTCCTCATCCTCTGCGGTCTCTGCACTTCGATAATGTGGGGCGGTATCTTCAATCTCAGCACCGAGGGGCTCGGCAAGTACACCGAACAGGCTTCCGGCATATTCATGATGATGGTTGTCGGTGGCGGAATTATGCCTCTCCTTCAGGATTTCGTTGCGAAAAAGGGCGGATATATGACTTCTTACTGGGTCGTTGCCGCAATGCTGTGTTTCATACTCTATTTTGCTCTTGCCGGTTGCAAGAACGTGAATAAAGACATTCCTGTTGAATAATATTATTATGGAAAAGAAATTTGTTGTAGGCGTTGATGTCGGTGGCCAGACCACGAAAATCGGTGTGGTTGACCAGAAGGGCGAGGTCCTCGCACAGACAGTTATTCGTTCAGACACCTATGGCACGGATGCCGAGGCGTTCCTCGACGCACTTGCAGAAAGCATCTGCGCGTGCATCGGGTCTGCAGGCAAGGAAGGCCAGGTCAAGGGAGTCGGAGTGGGCGCTCCGAACGGAAACTATTATACCGGCGAAGTCGCCTTTGCACCGAACCTCGCCTGGGCTGCTAACCAGTCGGTCAAATTCGCCGACATCCTTTCAGACAAACTCGGCGGGCTGCCTGTCACATTGACCAATGATGCGAATGCTGCGGCAATGGGCGAAATGGCGTATGGCGCGGCGCGCGGAATGAAGAATTTCATTATGGTCACCCTGGGTACGGGCGTGGGCAGCGGAATCATCATCGACGGAAAGATGGTGTATGGTCACGACGGTTTCGCGGGTGAACTCGGCCATACGACCGTCGTACGTGACGGCCGCCAGTGCGGTTGCGGCAAGAAAGGCTGCCTCGAGGCATACTGCTCGGCAATAGGTATTGTGCGTACGGCGCGCGAGTGGCTTGACAGTACAGATGAGCCTTCTGCGCTCCGTTCGGTCGAGAATTTCTCTTCCAAGGACATCTATGATGCGGCCAAGGCTGGAGACTCCCTTGCGCTTCGCGTATTTGAATACACCGGAAAGATCCTGGGCCAGAGCTTTGCAGACTTCGTCGCATTCAGCGCTCCGGAGGCGATCGTGCTCTTCGGCGGTCTTGCCCGCGCCGGGGAATTCCTCTATGAGCCTATGCTCAACGCCATGAATGACAATCTTCTCAAAATATGGAGGGGCAAGGTCAAGATACTGTTCTCCCAACTCAAGGAGTCAGATGCGGCAATACTTGGCGCATCCGCCCTTGCGTGGGACTGATGAAATCTCAATCAAAAATCATCAATAATGAAAAACAACAAAATTATTTCAGCACTCCTTCTGGGTCTTGCAGCAGTCGCTTGTACTCCGAAGGCAAGTGAAGAAGCTGCCGACGATGCAGCTGCAACACCAAAGGCTCTTACGGCAGCCGATTTCAAATCATCAAAGGCCGAGATCGACTCGGTAAGCTACCTTCTCGGTATCAATTTCGGAAGCTTCATCAAGGGTTATGACTTCGGTGAGAACATCAATTACTCACAGGTGGTCAAGGGTATGAAGGATTTCGTCGCATCAAAGGGCGACACCCGTGACGAAGATTTCACGAAGCAGTTCAAGATCGACCCTAACACAATGAACGAGCTTTTCAACAAGTTCCTTCAGAAGCGTCGCAACCTCGTTGCCTACGAGAATAAGGAAGCCGGCGAGAAATTCCTTGCTGCAAATGCAAAGAAAGAAGGCGTCCAGACTACAGAGAGCGGTCTTCAGTACATCATCCTCGAACCGGGCAACGACGTGAAGCCTGCCCTTTCAGACACCGTCTGGGTGCATTATGTCGGAAAGCTTCTTGACGGCACCGTGTTTGACCAGACCGAAGAGGACGGCGAATCAGTTTCATTCCCTCTCAACCACGTGATCCCTGGTTGGAGCGAAGGTCTCCAGCTCATCGGCGAGGGCGGCAAGGCACAGCTCTTCATCCCTTCAGACATCGCATACGGCGAGCAGGGCAACCAGGCCATCCAGCCAAACTCAACCCTTATCTTCGACGTTACTCTCGACAAGGTCGGCAAGTTTGTCGAGAAGGCAGCGGAGGAAGTGAAGTAACAATTGAATTCACATAAGAAAAAATGAGGGCGCCGTGTCAGGCGTCCTCATTTTCGTCATATATGAGTTCTTCTTCGTCTTCATCTTCTTCATCCTCGTCTTCGTCTTCGTCATCGAAGTCCTCGTCCTCGTCGTCATCATCGCAGTGATGCTTTTCGCCGGGCAGGTGGCGGTGTTCTTCCGGCAGGTCCTCAAAGGCGACGTAGCCGTTCTCGAATTCCAGAGGGACGGGCCCCTTGCTTTCCAATAGAGTCGGTCCGGTGCAGGCTTCTGCGGTCTCCTCCTCAAGAGTGACGATAACACTTTTCTTTGCTGCGATGTCGTAAAAATAAACGAAACTCTTTGCGCCGGCCTTGACGGCATCGGAGAACTTGACCTTGTCGACGGTGCCGGAGCCGAGGTCAACAAGGGCATAGCGCGCAACCACGCCTCCTTCGGCATCGAGAGCCTTGAAGAGAATAGGCTGGTCAGCCGGGAACTCGAGGTCCGACTGAAGCTGCTTGTGGAATGTATAGAGGGAGCTCGTCCCCCCTACAAGATATAGCCTGAAAAAGCCTTTGATGCCGGCCAGCGTGACTCTGTATTTGTAATTCATATTGCGAAGATACTATATTTTCCCTAATTTTGATTTCCAATGTGCACGAATGATACATATATGTCGATTTCCGCCCCTGCGGAGGGTCTGTTCAAGGACAACGGCAGCCGGTTCATAGCGCTGGCATACCCGGTGGAGACCGAAGAGGAGGTGAAGGGGATCGTCGCCGGTCTGAAGAAGGAATACCACGATGCGCGCCATCATTGCTATGCGTACCGTCTGGGACTGGACGGCGGGCGCTGGCGCGCCAACGATGACGGCGAACCTTCCGGCTCGGCCGGGCGCCCGATTCTCGGGCAGATAGATTCAGCCGGTCTCAGCGACATACTCGTGGTGGTGGTCAGGTATTTCGGTGGCATCAAGCTGGGTATCCCCGGACTTATCCGTGCCTACAGGACTTCGACGGCGGATGCCATCGCAAATGCGGATCAGGTGCAGAAGATTGCCGGTGTTTGGTACAGGATAGGCTTCGACTACCTGCGGATGCAGCAGGTGATGAAGGTCGTGAAGGATCTGGACCTCCCGCAGAGGGCACAGGATTTCGGAGCCGGGTGCAGTATGGAACTGCGGGTGCGCAGAGGTCTTGAAGAAGAATTCTTGGAAAGGATTGAAAAAATAGTTACCTTTAAGGTCGCATTATAGTAGAAGTTAGTGTATTACCGAAATTAATATCGTTATGAGCAAGAAACACGTATTCAATGCAGGCCCTTGCCTACTCCCTCAGGTCGTTTACGACAAGGCCGTTGAAGCTATCAAGGATTTCGCCGGTACAGGCGTATCTGTCCTCTCAATCTCCCACCGCACAAAGGAGTGGGATGCCATTATGGACGACACCAGAGCTCTCTGGCGTGAACTTCTCAACATTCCGGAAGATTATGAGATCGTATTCCTCGGTGGCGGCGCAAGCCTCGAGTTCCTCTATGTCCCTATGAACTTCCTCGAGAAGAAGGCTGCATACGTTGACACGGGTGTCTGGGCTCACAAGGCTTTCAAGGAAGCCAAGGGGCTCGGCAACGCGGTTGAAATCGCAAGCTCTTCAGACAAGAACTACAATTACATCCCTAAGGGATACGAGATCCCTGCAGATGCAGACTATCTCCATATCACCACCAACAACACTATCTACGGCACCGAGCTCAAGGAGGACATCGACAGCCCGATTCCTCTTATCGCCGATATGTCGTCAGACATTATGAGCCGCCCGGTCGATGTCTCAAAGTACACAATGATTTATGGTGGCGCACAGAAGAACGTTGGCCCTGCGGGCGTAATCTTCGCAATCATCAAGAAGGACGCTCTCGGTAAGGTCAGCCGCTATATCCCTACGATGCTTGACTACAGGACCCATATCGACAAGCTTTCAATGTTCAACACCCCTCCTGTATTCAATATCTTCGTGATGCACGAGGTTCTCAAATGGATCAAGGATCTCGGCGGCGTGGAGGCGATGAACAAGATCAACGTCAAGAAGGCTGAGACCCTTTACAATGAAATCGACAGGAATTCAATGTTCGTGGGCACCGCGGTCAAGGAAGACCGTTCGATTATGAACGTCTGCTTCGTTATGGCTCCCGGCAAGGAGGCTCTCCAGGATGAATTTATGGCTTTCGCGAAGTCAGCCGGTATGGTCGGCATCAAGGGCCACCGTTCAGTCGGCGGATTCCGCGCATCTCTTTATAATGCCTGCACCCAGGAGGATGTCGAGGCTCTTGTAGCTTGTATGCAGGAATTTGAAAAACTTCACAAATAAGATGAAAGTACTTGTAGCCACCCAGAAGCCTTTCGCTGCAGTTGCAGTGGCTGGCATCAAGAAGATCGTTGAGGAAGCGGGCCACGAGCTCGTGCTCCTCGAAAAATACGCAGAGCAGTCTGATTTCGTGGCTGCGGTTGCAGACGCCGACGCTGTCATCGTCCGCTCCGACAAGGTTACGGCAGAAGTTGTTGAGGCTGCAAAGAATCTCAAGATCGTGGTTCGCGCCGGAGCCGGTTTCGACAACCTCGACCTCGCCGCCTGCACCGCTCACAATGTGGTCGCAATGAATACGCCGGGCCAGAACTCCAACGCTGTGGCCGAACTTGCAGTCGCTATGATGATCTTTATGGCACGCACCCAGTTCACCCCTGCCACCGGTTCCGAGATCCAGGGCAAGACCCTCGGCATCCAGGCATTCGGCAACGTAGGCCGCCTGGTAGGTGCCAAGGCCGCCGCCCTCGGAATGAAGGTGAAGGCCATCGATCCGTTCCTCAAGCCTGAACAGATCGTTGCCGGAGGCGCAGAGCCGGCGAAGGTCCTTGCCGAGCTCTACGGTACTTCAGACTATGTTTCCATCCATATCCCTGCAACTCCTGAGACCATCGGCTCAATCGGCTATGACCTCCTTATGAAGATGCCTAAGGGTGCAACCCTCGTCAATACCGCTCGCAAGGAGGTTATCGACGAGGCCGGACTCGAAAAGGCCCTTGAAGAGCGCCCGGACCTCAAGTATGTCGCAGACGTGGCTCCGGACAACCTTGCCGCCCTTCAGGAGAAGTTCGGTCTCCGCGTGTTCGCCACTCCGAAGAAGATGGGTGCCCAGACATCTGAGGCCAACGTCAACGCCGGCCTCGCCGCCGCACGTCAGATTGTAGATTTTTTTGCAACGGGAAATACCCGCTTCCAGCTGAACAAGTAGCGTTTTTCAGATATCTTTATTGACATACGCGGCAGAAGTCGCGTATGTTTTTTTTGTAATATCAAGAAAATGCCGTAAATTAGTTAATAGATTTATTGAAACTCTTATGGTACGTGTTAAACCTTTTGCGGCTATCAGGCCGCCCAAGAATATCACGACGGAGGTAGCAGCTCCGCCGTATGATGTCCTTAACTCAGAAGAAGCAAAACAAATGGCCGGTGAGAAGTCCCTCCTTCACATTACAAAGCCGGAGATTGATTTTGATCCGATATTGCCGGACCACGATCAGAAAGTGTACGACAAGGCCGTCGAGAATTTCAAGACGTGGCAGGCCAAGGGCTGGCTTGTCCGTGACGCGAAGCCTTGCTATTACGTTTATGCCCAGACTATGGGCGAGCGCACGCAGTACGGCCTCGTGCTTTGTGCACATACCGATGACTATGCACAGGGGATCATCAAGAAGCATGAGCTGACCCGCAAGGACAAGGAGGACGACCGTATGATTCACGTCCGTATCCAGAATGCCAACATCGAACCGGTCTTCTTCTCATACAAGGACAACGCCGACCTGAATGAAATCGTCGCAAAGACCGTGGCAGGGCCTTCGGAGTTCCGTTTTATCGACGAGAACGACTTCGGGCACGAGTTGTGGGTGATTGATGACGATGCCACCATAGCCCGCATCACCGCACTCTTCACCAATGAGGTTGACGCATTCTATGTGGCTGACGGCCATCACCGTACCGCCGCCGCCGCAAGAGTCGGCGCAGAAAAACGACAGAATAATCCAAACCATACCGGAGAGGAAGAGTACAACTATTTTATGGCTGTATGCTTCCCTGAAACACAACTGAAGATTCTTGATTACAACCGTGTCGTCAAGGATTTGAACGGCCTCTCGGAGGCCGGATTCCTCAAGGCCCTCGAAAATGATTTCGAGGTGAAAGAAGGCGACTGCCACCCGTCAGGACTCCATAATTACACGATGTACCTCGGCGGAAAATGGTATAGCCTTACGGCTAAGGCGGGCCGCTACGACGATTCCGATCCTATCGGCGTCCTGGATGTAACAATACTTTCAAACCTCGTTCTTGACAAGATTCTTGGCATCAAGGATCTTCGTACGGACAAGCGCATCGATTTCGTCGGCGGCATACGCGGACTTGGCGAACTTCAGCGCAGAGTCGACAGCGGCGAGATGAAAGTAGCATTCGCTCTGTACCCGGTTTCAATGAGGCAGCTGATCAACATTGCCGACAGCGGCAAGATAATGCCTCCGAAGACCACGTGGTTCGAGCCGAAGTTGCGTTCCGGCCTTGCGATTCACACTTTGGACTGAAACAAATTATGACACCAGACTCGGCGCTGATCCACAAGACCCTAAAGGATTTCTTCGGATACGACGCATTCAAGGCTGATCAGGAAAACATCATCAACCACCTGATTTCAGGCGGTGATGCTTTCGTGCTTATGCCTACCGGCGGAGGTAAATCCCTTTGCTACCAGCTGCCTGCCCTCGTGATGGATGGCACGGCGATAGTCATATCTCCATTGATTGCGCTGATGAAGAATCAGGTCGATCTGCTTCGGGGATTCGAGGCGGGCACGGGAAGTGTGGCCCATTTCCTGAACTCCTCCCTTTCGAGGCAGCAGATAGATGAGGTCCGTGAGGACCTTCTTTCCGGCAAGACCAGGATTCTGTATGTCGCTCCCGAGTCACTTACCAAAGAAGAGAACGTTGCGCTTCTCAAGGAAGTCAAGATATCGTTCTATGCCATAGATGAGGCTCACTGCATTTCAGAATGGGGGCACGATTTCAGGCCCGAATATCGCAGGATACGCACTCTGGTCGAGCAGATAGGCCGTGCGCCTATCATAGCTCTGACCGCTACCGCGACCCCGAAAGTTCAGAGCGATATTCTCAAGAACCTCGGAATACCCGGCGCGGCCGTGTTCAAATCGTCATTCAACCGTCCCAACCTTTATTACGAAGTCAGGGACAAGGTAGATCCGGAAAAAGACATAATAAAGTTCATCCGACAGAATCCCGGCAAGTCTGGAATAATCTACTGCCTCAGCCGCAAGAAAGTTGAAGAAATGGCGGCACTTCTCTGCATCAACGGCATCAAGGCCCTGCCTTATCACGCCGGTCTTGACGCGAAGACCAGGGCGGACAACCAGGATGCGTTCCTGATGGAGGAAGTGAACGTAATCGTCGCCACCATAGCCTTCGGAATGGGCATCGACAAGCCGGATGTCCGTTTTGTCATCCATTATGACATACCGAAGAGCATCGAAAGCTACTATCAGGAGACCGGACGTGCCGGACGTGACGGCAGGGAGGGCCTTTGCATAGCCTACTACAGCTACAAGGATATCCAGAAACTCGAGAAGTTCATGCAGGGCAAGCCTGTGGCCGAGCAGGAAATCAACCGCCAGCTCCTTTCCGAAGTGGTCGCCTATGCCGAGTCAAGCCAGTGCCGCCGCAAACTTCTCCTGAACTATTTCGGTGAAGACTACAATGAACCTGATTGCAGCTGCTGTGACAACTGCTTACATCCGAAGCAGACTTTCGACGGGCGGGAGGAGATGAAGCTCGTGATAGAGCTCATCGAGTCTCTGCCTGAGCATTTCAAGATAGACCATCTGGCCAATATCCTCACGGGTACATCCAACGCCCTTATCAAGTCATACAATCACGACAAGCTGGAGTTCTTCGGAGCCGGTACCGACCATTCCGAGAAGTTCTGGTGCACTATCATCCATCAGGGTATGACCGCCCATCTTCTTGGAAAGGAGATCGAGACCTACGGCCTTATTTATGTCACCGACCAGGGCCGTGAATTCTTCAGGAATCCTTGGGAGCTCCGTCTCGTGGAGGACCGTGTGTTCTCCGGCGGTGCCGAGATTGATGACGATGAGGATGAGGAGGCTGCGGCTGCTGCGGCGGCGATGAAGGCCGGCGGCAGCGGAGATCCCGTTCTCCTGGCTATGCTAAAGGACCTGCGCAAGGACCTTTCCAGGAAACTCAAGCTCCAGCCGTGGATAATCTTCGGCGATCCGTCCCTGGACGATATGGCGATAATGTACCCTGTCACGATCGGGGAATTGAAGAATTGCCAGGGAGTGGGCGAGGGCAAGGCGAAGAAATTCGGCGAGGAGTTCGTGAAGCTTATAAAGAAATACGTCGAAGAGAATGAGATAGAGCGCCCTGACGACTTCGTTGTCAAATCTGCGCCTAACAAATCGGCCGCAAAGGTTGCCATCATCAATGCCATTGACCGGAGGATGTCCCTTGATGACATAGCAGAATCCCGCGGCCTCGAGATGGAGGAGCTCATCGGTGAGATGGAGTCGATTGTCTCTGCAGGAACAAAGCTGAACATCGACTATTACATCGAAGAGAATCTGGATGAAGACATCGTCGATGACATCTTCAATTATTTCCGCGAGGAAGCGACCTCCGACGACGTGGAAGCGGCGATCCAGGCTCTTGGCCCCGATTATTATGAAAATGAAGTGCGGCTCGTACGCTTGAAGTTCCTTTGTGAGATAGCGTTGTGATTCCTCAAGAAACAGTTGACCTAATTCTCGACACCGCGCAGATTGCTGACGTGGTGAGCGATTTTGTGACGCTCAAGCGCCGGGGTGCCAGCTTTGTCGCCTGCTGTCCGTTCCATAACGAGAAGACCCCGTCTTTCTACGTGACGCCGTCGAAAGGAATATACAAATGTTTCGGTTGCGGTAAGGCAGGCACCGCCGTAGGCTTCGTGATGGAACACGAGCATTGCACCTATGTTGAGGCGCTTCAGTACCTGGCCCGCAAGTATCATATCGAAATAGTCGAGCAGGAAGAGAGCGCAGAGGACATAGCGATGCGCCAGCGCCGCGAAAGCCTCCTGCTTGTGTCGGAATTTGCGCAGAAGTTTTTCACTCAGCAGCTTGAAAGCGGCGAGGGTCGCAGTGTGGGCTATGCGTATTTCCAGAAACGCGGCCTTGAGGATGCCACCATCGCCCGATTCGGGCTTGGCTGGGCGCCGGGAGGCAAAACCACGCTCGTCGATGCAGCAGTCGCTGCCGGCTACAAGATGGAATATCTCCTGGCCGCCGGGCTTGCCGTACAGCACGAAGACGGCAGCATCACCGACAAGTTCCGCGAGAGGGTGATGTTCCCGGTCCACTCTGTTAGCGGCCGCGTCATAGCCTATAGCGGGCGTACCCTGCGCAGCGACAATCCCGCAAAGTACGTGAACTCTCCGGAAACGGAGATTTATGTCAAGAGCCGCAACCTTCTGGGCATTTATTTCGCGAAAGCGGAGATTTCCCGTCAGGACAAATGCATCCTGGTTGAGGGAAACGTGGATATGGTGATGATGCATCAGCTTGGAATCACCAACGTCGTCGCTTCCTGCGGAACCTCGCTGACCATTGAACAGGTGCGCCTGATACACAAGTTTACGGAGAACGCCACCATAATGTATGACGGTGATCCGGCAGGCATACACGCCGCCATACGCGGGCTCGGCCTGTTCCTGTCCGAGGGCCTGAACGTCAAGATAGTCCTCCTGCCGGACGGTGAGGATCCTGATTCCTTCTGCCGCCAGCATTCACTTGCGGAGGTACAGGACTATATCGCCCGGGGCGAAAAGGATTTCATCGCGTTCAAGACCGACCTTCTGCTTTCGGAGGCGGCAGGCGACCCTCTGAAGAAGGCCAACCTGATCAATGACATAGCCGACACTATCGCAGAGATTCCTGATGCCGTGAAGCGCTCTGTTTATGTCGATGCCACCGCGCAGAAGTTCGGAATAGAGTCCTCCATCCTTTTTGAGCGCATCAACAAGGGGCGCCGGAAGATGCAGGACGATGCGCGTCCGGAATATCAGGAAGAAATTGTACCTTTGCAGTCCGGTTGGGCGGAAGAAAACAAGACGCTCGCTCCCGCCGAGCGTGACCTGCTCAACCTGATTTTGACATACGGATGCGAGACTCTGGAATTCGAGAGCGATTCGGAATACTACAGCGGTTTTGAGGAGGATAAACTGACGGTCGCCGATTTTATCAGGGCCGCTCTTGAGGGAGATGATTCCCGACTTGCCAATTCGGCCTACGCCGAGGCCTATGACGCTTATATGGCGTTGTACGACGAAGGTCTTTCGCAGCAGGAGATCATAACGGGGCTTCTGAATTCGCAGAACCGCCGTGTGGCGGATGTGGTTGCGCAACTCAGTACGGAGAAGTATCAGCTGACGGTCAGCGATTATGCCAGGGCGCTTACGACCGTGTCATCCTGGCTTGTGGTCAATGTGCCGAAGACCATATTGGTTTATAACGAGAAGCGTATCCAGGACAGGATCAACGGCATCCTGTCGGAAATGAGGAACCCCGCCCCTGAAGACGAAACGGCACTTATGAAGGAACTTATGCGCTATCAGAATGCTCAGCGCAAGATCAAGCAGAAATTGGGAAGAGAAAAGAAAAATACATAATGGACAAGAATTACAAAAGAACCTTGGTGACCTGCGCGTTGCCATATGCCAACGGACCGGTGCACATCGGCCATCTTGCCGGTGTTTACGTGCCGGCCGATATCTATGTCAGGTATCTCCGTATGAGAGGCGAGGATGTCCTTTACGTGTGCGGTTCCGACGAGCACGGCGTGCCGATTACGATCAAGGCCCGCCAGCAGGGCTGCACTCCGCAGGATATCGTTGACAAATACCACAATATCATAGACAATAGCTTCAAGGATCTGGGCATCAATTTCGACATCTATGGCAGGACTTCATCAAAAGTCCACGAAAAGAACGCCTCCGGGTTTTTCAGGAAGCTCTATGACGACGGCAAGTTCATCACCAGGGAGTCCGAGCAGTATTATGATCCTGAGGCAAAGACCTTCCTTGCCGACCGCTACATAGTCGGCACCTGCCCGAAATGCGGTGCAGAGGGCGCCTATGGTGACCAGTGCGAGAAATGCGGCTCTACACTCAGCCCGGAAGAGCTCATCAACCCGAAGAGCAAGCTCAGCGGAGCAGAGCCGGTCAAGAAGAAGACCACCCACTGGTATCTTCCTCTTGAGGATTATGAGCAGTGGCTTCGCGAATGGATACTTGAAGGCCATAAGGAATGGAGACCCAATGTCTATGGTCAGGTCAAGAGCTGGCTTGACGGAGGCCTTCAGCCGCGTGCCGTCACCCGTGACCTCGACTGGGGTGTTCCCGTACCGGTGGAAGGTGCCGATGGAAAGGTGCTTTATGTCTGGTTCGATGCCCCTATCGGCTATATTTCGAATACTCAGGAACTCCTCCCGAACGATTGGGAGAAGTGGTGGAAGTCCGAGGATACCAAGCTTGTCCACTTCATCGGGAAGGACAATATCGTTTTCCACTGCATAGTGTTTCCTTCAATGCTCAAGGCGTATGGCGGATATGTGCTGCCTGAGAACGTGCCGGCCAACGAGTTCCTTAACCTTGAGGGTGACAAGATATCCACTTCACGCGGCTGGGCTGTATGGGCTCACGAATATGTGCGTGATTTCCCAGGGCAGCAGGATGCCCTCCGATACGTCCTTACGGCAAATGCGCCTGAGACAAAGGACAACGATTTCAGCTGGAAGGATTTCCAGACCCGCAACAACAGCGAGCTCGTCGCGATTTTCGGCAACTTCGTCAACCGTGCCGTAGTCCTGACGCACAAATATTTCGGTGGCAAGGTCCCTGTCGCGATGACCCTCGAGGACATTGACAAGGAAGTGCTCAGCCAGATCCCGGAACTCAAGGCTTCTCTTGAGCACAATATTGAAGGCTATCACTTCCGCGAGGCTCTCAAGGATGCGATGAGCATAGCCCGTCTCGGCAATAAATATATGTCTGACACGGAACCGTGGAAGGTCGCCAAGACAGATATGGACCGTGTGTCAACCATACTCAACATCTCACTGCAGATATGCGCCGACCTCGCCATCGCCTTTGAGCCGTTCACCCCGTTTGCCGCCGCCCGCCTGCGCGAAATGCTGGGCTCTCCACTCGACTGGAATATTCTCGGCAGGCCGCAGATACTTCCGGCCGGCCACCAGATCGGCGAAGCTGCACTTCTGTTCAACAAGATTGAGGATGCCGCCATCGATGCCCAGCTTGCCCGTCTCGACAGGATACGCGCGGAGCGTGAGGCTGCCGCCGCCGCTGAAGCTGCAAAGCAGGTCGCACCGCAGAAGGAAGAGTGCACATTCGAGGACTTCGAGAAGATGGACATCCGTACTGCGACCGTCCTTGAGGCTGAGCGCGTGCCGAAGACGGACAAACTTCTGAAGCTCACCATAGATACCGGCCTGGACAAGAGGGTGATCGTATCGGGCATCGCTGAATACTATTCACCTGAAGATATGCTCGGCAAGCAGATATGCATCCTCGCAAATCTGAAGCCTCGCACCATCAAGGGCATCGAGTCCCACGGAATGATTCTGATGGCGAAGCAGGGCGACGGCAAGATGCACTTCATCACCCCTCAGGAAGTTCTGGCTGACGGCTCACAGATCGGATGATTGACAGACCGTCCCGAAGCGGCAATACAACGACCTCCACACGGGGGTCGTGCTTTATTTTGTCGTTGAAATTCAAGAGACCGACGGTCTG
>JAZLGQ010000046.1:0-8156 GCA_045616385.1 Candidatus Cryptobacteroides sp. | reverse complement strand
AATGAAGGTGCGGGCAAGCATAAACTTGCCTAAATTTACTCAAAATTCTGAAAAATCCAATGTTTTTCAGTTCCATAGTGAGGATTGGTCTGCCATTCAGGAGTAAAGGCTTTGTTCTCAAGGCCGTTGAAGGCAGATTTGGTGCCCTCTGTGGCAGGGACGTCAGGATAGCTGCCGGTTACAATATAGGTAAGGCAGGCCTTGACCCTGTCCTCCTCAATACCGAAATCGTGAAGGATATCGTCGGGACGCTCGTTGTCAGGGACAAAGCCGGATGCAGCCGCAGGCCCGTACGGGATAGACTCCCCTTCTGAATTCATATTGAAGAAACATATAGGATAGAACACCCATTCAAGCTTGGAGTAATTGCCGGCTTCATATTTTTTATATGCCTCTTCATCTCCCGGATAGAAGAGTACATACATACCGTTAGGCTTTCCGTAAGTCTGACGGCCGACAAGGTGGAGATTGTCCTTCATATAAGGGCGAAGACCGTTGAACACCATCTCGGAAGCCGAAGCGGAAGCGTGGTCCATAATGAAAAAAATCTCATCGAGACCGATAGAAATATCGGAATACTTTTCATTCTCCTGAAGTCCGATATACGACGTCGCGTCAAGGGCTCTCGCCAACAGGCTGTTGTGTGACCTGACCACATACGGCTGTCCCTGAAGACCGGCCGGTGCAAGGTAGCTGATAAGCCTCTGGCTTACATTGCCGTCGCCTCCGCCATTGTAACGGAGGTCAACTATCATCTTCTTGACTCCGGCTTTCTTGAACTTGTCAAATGCCTTGTCAACGTCTCCGATAAAGCCGGACTTGAACGAATACAGGTTGAAATATCCTACCGGCTCAGTCAAACCTTCAAAATCATCGGCATCAAAAACCTGCTCGGAGAAGATGAAGTTCGTGCTGACATATTTCGGGAGCGGCTCTTCAAACGTAACTCTTTCACCATTGGTCAGGGTGAACGTGAACGTCTGCGGGTTGTCGTGAATATGCTCGTTGAAATAATCCACCTGCTCATTCGTCTCAAAGCCGTGCTCAGGGATGGCCAGCCCGTTGATACCCGTCAGCCTGGCTCCCCGGGTCACGCCGTGTCTCACCAATGGGGATTCAGGATAAACGTACTGGACATACACGTTATAGTCACCGGCTTCCCTGCAATCATCACGCTGGTTGAATGACACACCCCAGGAGCCCTTGAGCTCACCCGACTCGGCCGAGATGTATGATTCTCCGGATTCCATCCAGCTCCAGCGGTCATTCTTATAAAGCATTGCATCGAAAGCATCGTAGATCGAATACTTCTTCAAATCAAGCTTGCTGTTGGCATCTTTCACCTCATTTGCCCAATAATATAACACGTCCATATACTCCTTCCTCAGATACTGACTGGCTTCATAATCAGGATTGGCCGAAGGCTCCGGTACCGGATCGGTATTGATGTTCGATTTTTCGCAGGAGATCAATGCTATTGATAGAATAGCTGATAAAATGCCGAGCTTTTTCATCTGTAGATTGTTATTTTGCCGCACCGCCCAGAAGATCAAGAATCTCGGCGGTGATTTTTTGTTGTCTTCCTTTATTATATTCAAGGGTCAGTTCGGATAGGAGATCTTCTGCATTATCGGTGGCCGTCTGCATAGCCACAGTGCGCGCCGCGTGCTCTGCAGCCGCGGAATCCAGGACGGCAGCGTGGAATCTCAAGGTAATGACCTGCGGCAGGAGGGTTTTCAGGATTTCCTCACGCTCCGGCTCTATGATCAGGTCTTCCGGCATATCTTCCGGGGTTGAATCCGACTCGCTGCCGAACGGGAGGTATGTCTGCGCCACAGGAGTCTGGGTCGCACCATTCACGAAGTGATTGTAGACGAGCACAACCTTGTCGAATTCTCCGGCCCGGAACCTTTCCATCAGGGAGCGGGCGAGTACGGCTGACTTTTCGTATTCCGGGCGCCCGATGATGTCGGAGTAGTCGGCATCCTGTGCATATCCGGCTTTTTTCATCGCATCTGCAGCCTTTCTGCCGACGGCGAACACCTCAACCCCGCCTTCAACGTCCCTGATTGTCTCAAGAGCCTTCTTGATGGCGTTCGAATTGAATCCACCGCACAGCGAGCTGTTGCTGCTTATGACAATAATTGCTGAACGCTGTCCGGCAGTACTCTGGTCTGACGACCCGTGGCCGCCCGTGGCCTCGTGAACGGGAGGGGCCCAACCATCAGGTTGGGAGGGATGAGCGCAGCGAAGGTCTGTCAGGCCAGAGGTACTGCCGGACAAAAGAGAAGCAAGTATTGAATCCAGCTCCTGCTCGTATGGAAGGAGAGACTCGATAGCACGCTGCGCCTTGCGAAGCTTCGCAGAAGCAACGAGTTTCATCGCCGAAGTAATCTTCAGCGTCCCACGGACTGAACCGATCCTGTCTTTTATTTCTCTAAGAGACGACATACGTCCTCTGCTTCGGACTCGATAACTTTGACAATGGCATCGTCAAGCTTGCCCGCTGCAAGCAAGCCAAGCTCGGCAGAATGGGATGCACGCATCCTGTCGAGGAAAATCCTCTGGAACTCCTGAACGCTGTCGATAGGAATATCTGCCATAAGGGCGTGCGTGCCGCAATAGAGGATGGCGACCTGCTCACCTACCGGCATCGGGGAATACTGAGGTTGAATGAGAAGCTTGTTGTTCTTGCGTCCCTTGTCGAGGGTCATTGCCGTAACCTTGTCGACATCGGAAGAGAACTTGCTGAAAGCCTCAAGCTCGTTATACTGAGCCTGATCGATCTTGAGCGTGCCTGCAATCTTCTTCATCGACCTGACCTGTGCGGCGCCGCCGACACGGGAGACCGAAATGCCCACGTTGATGGCCGGACGGAAACCGGCATTGAAAAGCGACGACTCAAGATATATCTGACCGTCAGTGATGGAAATCACGTTGGTAGGGATGTATGCGGACACGTCGCCCGCCTGTGTTTCAATGATAGGAAGCGCCGTAAGCGATCCTCCTCCCCTGACCTTGTCTTTCAGGCAGTCAGGAAGGTCATTCATCTGCTCGGCGACTTCCTGCTGGGAGATGATCTTGGCCGCACGCTCAAGAAGGCGGCTGTGCAGATAGAAAACATCACCCGGATATGCCTCGCGGCCGGAAGGGCGTCGCAGGATGAGGGACACCTCACGATAGGCGACGGCCTGCTTGGAGAGGTCGTCGTACACCACGAGGGCGTGGCGGCCGGTGTCACGGAAATATTCGCCTATGGCGGCGCCGGCGAAAGGCGCATAATACTGCATTGCAGCCGGGTCGGCAGCAGTGGCTGCAACCACGACCGTGTAGTCCATCGCACCCTTGGCGCGGAGGGTCTGGACTATGGAGGCGACGGTTGAGCCTTTCTGGCCCACGGCGACATAGATACAGAAGACGGGGTCGCCCTTGAGATACCCTTCCCTCTGGTTGATGATGGTATCGACAGCAAGAGCCGTCTTGCCCGTCTGGCGGTCGCCGATGATAAGTTCGCGCTGCCCGCGACCGATAGGAATCATAGCATCGATGGCCTTGAGACCCGTCTGGAGCGGCTGGCTCACCGGCTCGCGATAGATTACTCCCGGGGCCTTGCGCTCAAGGGGCATCTCCACTGTTTCCCCTGCAACGGGGCCCATTCCGTCAAGAGGCATACCGATAGGGTCGACAACACGTCCGACCAAGCCTTCCCCCACCGGGATACCGGCTATGCGGCCGAGGCGGCGTACCTTCATACCTTCCTTGACAAGATCGGTAGGGCCGAGAAGCACGGCTCCCACATTGTCTTCCTCAAGATTCATCACCACCGCCTTGACACCGGAAGCGAATTCTATCAGTTCGCCCGCCTCCGCCTTTACAAGACCGTAAATGCGGGCAACGCCGTCGCTAATTGTCAGGACAGTACCTATCTCCTCATATTTCAGCGAGTTGTCCACTCCGCGGAGACTATCCAGAAGGATGTCGGAAATCTCGCTTGCCTTAATGTTATTCTGCGCCATTATACTATTCTGTTGTTCTGAATGATGAACTCGCGGCGAATGACGTCAATCTGATTCTTGACACTCGCATCGAGCATATAATCACCGATCTCGACGGTAAAGCCGCCTATAAGCTCGGGATCGACACTGGAATCGAGCAGGACCTTGCAGCCGAACTTCTGTTCGAGTACGGCCTGCATCCTTGCCTCCAGATCCGGTGCCGCCACGGCGGACACAAGACGCGCCAGCTTGAATCCCTTGGATTCGTAATACATCGCGACGTAGGTTCGGAGCATAAGACGTACGTCCTCTATGCGGCCGTTACGAACCAAAAGAGTGACAAAGCGCTCGAGTTCGGGCTCAAGCCTTACGGACTTCACCTCCGGGTGCTCGAGCAGCTGTCTGGCCTGAATGGCCACACGCTCTGCACCGCCGGTCTCCTCTGCATATCTGAGAAGGGCCCTGGCGTACCTGGATGATATGATGCCCGTATTCATTGTCCTAGTTCAAATGAGCCTTGGAGGCCTCGTCAACCATACGGTCAATCATCGATATCTGACCGCCGGACTTGTCGAGATCCTTACGTACAATCTTCTCTGCCACCTCAACCGAAATCATCGCCACCTGTTTGCGGATATCGCGGATTGCGCTTTCGCGCTCGGCCGCAATCTCCATCTTCGCGTGCTCAAGCAGCCTGGCCGCCTCGGCGGACGCATCAGCCCTGGCCTGCGAGATAAGCTGCTCGCGGGTCTCCGACGCCTCCTTGAGGATACGGCTCTGCTCAAGCCTGGTCTCCTCTTTCATTCTGGCCTGCTCCTGAGCCATATCCTCAAGCTTCTTCTGAGCCTCTTCGGCTGCACGCAGGGAACTTGAGATATGGTCGTTGCGTTTGTCGACCATCTTGGTGATGGCCGGAAAGCCGAACTTCGCGAGCACGAAAAAGACTGCTCCGAAGATGATGACCATCCAGAAGATGAGACCGAATTCCGGTGTAATGAGTGACATCGAGCGAATTACTTGGCGAGTACTGCAAGCAGACAGACGAGCACACCGAAAAGGCAGACACCCTCGATGAGCGCGCCGATGATGATGGCCGTGGTACGGAGACCGCCTGAAATCTCAGGCTGACGGGCCGATGCCTCCATAGTTGACTGTGCAAGTTTGCCGATACCGAGGGCGGCCGCGAGGGCAACAATGCCGGCTCCTATTGCGCCGCCAACCTTGGCGAGTACCAATGACTCAAGAATTGTTCCGATCATAATTTATGAATTTAAGATGTTTAATGTTTTTCAGGGTTCTGATGCGCCAGGCCGATGAATACGGACGAGAGCATTGTAAATACATATGCCTGGATGAATGCCACGAGCAGTTCCAGACAATCCAGAAAAATGCCGAAGAGTACCGATACGACCGTAAGCGAGCCGTTGAGGACTGCCCCCATCTTTGCCGTCAGGAAAATGACCGCGATGGTGCTCAGTATCATTATATGTCCTGCCAGGATATTTGCGAAGAGTCGTATCATAAGCGAGAACGGCTTCGTGAACATACCGATGATCTCTATCATAGGCATAATTGGAATCGCTTTCAGGAAAAGCGGCACGTCAGGCCAGAAGATATCCTTGTAGTAATGCCTGTTGCCGAAAAGGTTCACCATAAAGAAGGTGAACAGGGCAAGAACCAGGGTCACCGCGATGTTGCCCGTGATGTTGGCACCGCCGGGGAATATCGGGATTATGCCCATCAGGTTGTTGATGAGTATGAAGAAGAACGCCGTGAGCAGGTACGGAGTGTATTTCTTGTACTCCGGGCCGACAGCGTCCTTGATGACATCGTCCTGGATCATCACTATGACAGGTTCAAGCAGGGCGGCTATCCCGGAAGGTGCCTCCTTCAGCACGTCGTGCTTCCTGTACCATCCGGCGCAGAGAAGAATCAGCACAACCAGCAGGATGGAGTCTATCATAAGCCCGAGCACGTTCTTGGTTATGGAAATATCCCAGAACGGTCGCTTTCCGGTGGCTGCATTGACCAGCTTGCCGTCTGCGTTCAGGGCATAGCCGTACTCCGCCATATTGTGGAGCGTGAAGACGTGGATACCGTTCTCGATGATGATGCACGGCAGCGGAATCGCAATCTCCTTCCCGTTGATGGTGCAGATATGCCATTCGTATGAATCGGCGATATGGCCGAAGAGATATTTTTCCATATCGAGCCCGTCATCCTGTGCGCCCGCGGCCAGCGGGAGCAGAAGACAAGTCAATATGAGAAGCAGTTTCTTCATTCTTCAGCGCAGATTACAATTTCATTGCGGCCGACTCTGACAACGCCTCCCCTGACGGAAATGCACTCCTCCCCACCATTGTTGCGCCAGCGGACTTCTCCGGCAGCAAGTGCGGAGATCATAGGCGCGTGGCCGGGAAGCACCTCGAAGGGAGACACGGCTCCGGGGAGGAAGACTGCGTCAGCCTCAACCTCCCTGCTCCATCCGGGTGTCAGAATCCTTAGCTTGATTTTCATTATTTCGCAGCGGCGAGAATGGCCTCGCCCTTCTTTATTGCTTCTTCGATCGTGCCCACATTGAGGAACGCTTGCTCCGGAAGGTGGTCGCATTCTCCGTCAAGAATCATATTGAAACCCTTGATGGTGTCTTCGATATCCACCATCACGCCCTTCACGCCGGTGAACTGCTCGGCAACCGCAAAAGGCTGGCTGAGGAAGCGCTGCACGCGGCGGGCGCGGTTGACGGTGAGTTTGTCTTCGTCGGAAAGTTCATCCATACCGAGGATGGCGATGATGTCCTGAAGCTCCTGATTGCGCTGCAGAATCTGCTTTACTCGCTGGGCCGTATTGTAATGGGCCTCGCCCACGATGTTCGGATCAAGTATCCTGGAAGTGGATTCCAGAGGGTCGACCGCCGGATAGATGCCGAGCGTCGCGATCTTTCTGCTGAGCACGGTAGTGGCGTCGAGATGGCTGAACGTGGTTGCAGGAGCGGGGTCAGTCAGGTCGTCGGCAGGCACATAGACTGCCTGTACGGAAGTGATGGAACCGTTCTTGGTGGATGTGATGCGTTCCTGCATCTGACCCATTTCAGTGGCAAGGGTCGGCTGATAGCCCACGGCAGAAGGCATTCGGCCGAGAAGGGCAGACACCTCTGAACCCGCCTGGGTGAAACGGAAGATGTTGTCGATGAAGAACAATATGTCCTTAGGGCCGTCGACACTGCCGCTGTCGCGGAAAGACTCGGCAAGGGTAAGACCCGAAAGGGCAACGGAGCTGCGCGCTCCCGGCGGCTCGTTCATCTGGCCGAAAACCATTGCGACCTGGGATTTCTCCAATTCGGACTTATCCACTTTAGATAGATCCCAGTGGCCCTCTTCCATAGCCTTGTTGAATTCTTCGCCATAGCGGATGACGTTGGACTCAATCATTTCGCGGAGGAGGTCGTTGCCCTCACGGGTACGCTCTCCCACTCCGGCGAAGACGGAGAAACCGTTGTGCTTCTTGGCGATATTGTTGATGAGCTCCTTGATGAGCACGGTCTTGCCTACACCAGCGCCGCCGAAAAGGCCGATCTTGCCGCCTTTCAGGTAAGGCTCCAGCAGGTCGATGACCTTGACGCCGGTGAAGAGCACCTCCTGGGACGTGGTGAGGTCCTCGAACTTCGGCGGTTCACGATGGATAGGCAGCGCACCGTCGCGGTCGAAGGCGTTCATACCGTCGATGGCATCGCCTGTGACATTGAGCACGCGGCCACGTATCTGGGCACCGACCGGCATCGAGATAGGCGCACCGAGGGCGATGGCCTCAAGGCCGCGCTGAAGTCCGTCGGTGGAATCCATCGCGACACAGCGGACCGTGTCCTCGCCTATGTGCTGCTGCACTTCGACGATGAGCTCGCGACCATCCGCACGGACGACCTTCAGAGCATCGTGTATTCCGGGTAACTGTTTGGTCTGGTCCCTTGACGAATCGAGTTCGAAATGAACGTCGACGACAGGACCGATAATCTGAGAAATATGTCCCTTTATTTCTGCCATTTCAGCTTAGCTTGATTAATTCTGCTAATTTACAAATTATTTACCGTGCTATCAAGTTCATAATTCGCTCAATTTGCTTGCAACAATGCCTGCAGCGCATCCGACAAGATCTTCGCAAGGG
>JAZLGQ010000045.1:0-4729 GCA_045616385.1 Candidatus Cryptobacteroides sp. | reverse complement strand
TAGACTTCAGGATTTTGGCAACCTGGAGCATTAAGCCACAGCTGGAGCCTCAGCCCCAGCGGCGGCTTCCTCTGCAGGTGCCACAGCGGCCTCAGCAGCGGCAGCCTCTTCGGCAGCCTTTGCAGCGAGCTCAGCGGCCTTCTTTACGATAGCCTCTGCGCGAGCCTCGTTGACCTTTACCTCCTCAGCCTTGGCAGCCTTCTTAGCCTCGATAGCGGCATTCTTGATGCCGGAAACCTTAGCCTCGATCTTGCTGTCTCTCTGAGCCTTCCAGTCGTTCCACTTCTTGTCGGCCTCTGCCTGGGTGAGAGCTCCCTTTGCTACGCCACCGTCAAGGTGGTGACGAAGGAGAACGCCCTCGTAAGAGAGGATGCGGCGAGCGGTGAGAGTCGGTTCAGCACCTACCTTGATCCAAGCAAGGGCACGCTCTGAGTTGAGAACGATGGTTGCAGGGTTGGTGTTAGGGTTGTAAGAGCCGATCTGCTCGATGTAACGACCATCACGTGGTGAGTGTGAGTCTGCCACTACAATGTGGAAGAATGCGAAATTCTTCTTACCGTGGCGCTGTAAACGAATTTTAACAGCCATTGTGAATCTGTATTAAAAGTTAAACCTTAATTTGCTCTTTCTCGAAGAGCGGGCGACAAAGATACGAAAGTTTTTCGAGTTACCAAATCATAACTCGCTCATTTTCCGGACGCCACATAGCGTCGCCCTCCTTGATTCCGAATGCGTCGAAGAAGATCTGGAAGTTCTTGAGGGTAGCGTTTACGCGGTTGACTGAAAGTGAGTGCTCGTCCACCTTGGTAAGGCGTGCCATCTCCTCTTCGGTGATGTTGCCGGCCCAGACGTGGGCGAATCCGATGAAGAAGCGCTGCTCGGCGGTGAAACCGTCGATGTCGGCAGGATGGACTCCGTTCCAGCTGTTCTGCATTGCTGTGTATGCAACACCTACGCCGCCCTGGTCAGCGATGTTCTCGCCGAGTGAGAAGGTGCCGTTGGCGAAGACTCCCGGAAGGACTTCGATCTTGTCGAACTGATCGACGAGGATGGCGGTCTTGGCCTTGAACGCCTCGGCGTCGGCCTCGCTCCACCAGTTGTTCATATTGCCGTTCTTGTCGAAGAGGCGGCCCTGGTCGTCGAATCCGTGGGTCATCTCGTGTCCGATGACAACTCCGATGGCGCCGTAGTTGACGGCGTCGTCAGCGTCGGCGTTGAAGAACGGCGGCTGGAGGATGGCTGCAGGGAAGCAGATCTCGTTGGTGGTTGGCATATAGTATGCGTTGACGGTCTGAGGACTCATAAGCCATCTGGTCCTGTCGGTAGGCTTCTTGAGGTCTTCGAGGTTCTCGGCTACGCTCCATTTGCGGGCCTCGATGATGTTGTCAAAGTAGCTCTTCTCCTGGTCGATGGCGAGGGTGCTGTAGTCTTTCCACTTGTCAGGATATCCGATCTTGACTGTGAAGTTGGCGAGTTTCTCGCGGGCGTATGCCTTGGTCTCTGCTGACATCCAGTCGAGGGAGTCGATGTGCTGGCCGAGGGATTCCTTGAGGTTGTTCACGATTTCAAGGGCCTTGTTCTTGGATGACTCAGGGAAGTATTTCTCGCAGTACATTTTGCCGACAGCTTCGCCGAGGATGCCGTTAGGAACGCTCATTGCGCGCTTCCAGCGCGGTTTGTGCTCGGTGACGCCTCTCATCTGGCGGCTGAAGAAATCGAAGTCGGTGGCATAGAACTCGTCTGAAAGATATTCTGCCGCGCTGGTGATGATGTCGGCCGCGGTGTAGTCCTTGAGGACGTCGAGGTCGGCCTTTGCATACCACTTGTTGAAGCTGTCGAAATATGAGAGCTGCTCGACGCACATCTTCTCAGGGCAGCCGATGCCGAAGATTTCACCGAAAGTGAGGAAGTCGAATGCAGGGTACTTTGCTGCAAACTCCTTGTAGCTCATAGGATTGTATTGCTTTTCCACGTCGCGGAGCTGGGCCTTGGTCCAGCAATATGCGGCGAGTTCGTCCTCGACCTTGAGGACATTGGCAGCAGCCTGCTCAGGGTTTTCGTTGCCGCTGAGGGCGAAAAGTTTGGTGAGCATTTCGAGGTAGCCCTGCTTGAGCTGCGCGTTTTCAGCGTCGAGATAATAGTCGCGGGAGCCCATCCCGAGACCGGTCTGGCTTGCATAGACAATCTGCTTGTCGCCGTCCATCATATCGGCGCTGACACCGATGCCGAACAGGCCGCCCATTCCGATCTTGTTGAGCTCGGCAAGAAGAGCGACGAACTCTTTCCTGTCCTTGACAGCGTAAATGCGGTCAAGATACTTCTGAAGAGGGGCTGCGCCTTCTTCGTTGAGGCGGACTGAATCGAGGCCCTGCCTGTACAGGTCAACGATTTTCTGCTCGACAGAGCCTGCTTCAGGAGTCATTTCCGACATCTCGGAGAAGAGGTCGTTGATTCTGGTCACGTTGTCTTCGCGCAGAGCGTCGAAAGAACCGTAGCGTGCATATTCAGCAGTAAGAGGGTGTTTTACCTGCCACCCGCCGTTTGCGTATTTGTAGAAATCCTCGCCCGGGGCGACGGTAAGATCCATATCGGTAGGATCGATGGCAGCTACCTTTTCTGCCTTTGGCTGGCAAGCCGCAAGGGCCATAAGTGAAGCCATAATTGCTAATGTTTTTTTCATATGATTGTTGATTTTTTGGAAAATTCGCAGCCGCAGTAGGTCTGGTTGTAGAAATTCTGCTCCCGGATGATTTCGGAGCGGCGGGGCTGAAGGCCGCCCTTGCGCCAGTTCATATCCCAGAAGATGTCCGGGCAGACGTCAAGTCCGGCCGCCGCCACCTGCTCCAGTGATTTCCATCTGGAAGAAGCCAGCGAAGTCGTCAGCACCTTTAAATCGTGCCCGCGGGCATATTCCGCTGCGCGCGAGAGACGGAACTTGAAGCACTTCAGGCAACGGCCGCCCCTCTCGGGCTCGTTCTCCAAGCCCTTGACGGCAGCCAGCCACGCTTCGTGGTCGTATTCGTCATCCACCACTTCCAGACCATATTTTCCCGCATAGCGCAGCACTTCTGCAAGACGTCTGTCGTACTCTTCGCGCGTATCGATGTTGGAATTGCTGAAGAACACCACAGGCTTCAGGCCGTTTTCCACCATACATTCCACGATGGCTCCGCAACACGGGGCGCAGCAGGAATGCAGAAGGATGCGGGATTCTCCGCCGGGAACTTCAAGTTTCAACATATCAGAGAACCGCGCTGAAAAAACGGAATGCCAGGAAGGCGACAATCCAGGCGAGAAGCAGGGAGTTCACTACCGTAAAGCCCGCCCATCTCCATCCGATCTCCTTGCGCAAGGTCCTGACGGTGGCGATGCAGGGGAAATACAGGAGAACAAACAAAAGGAAGGCCAGCGCGACTGCAGGCGTGAAGGCGCCCGACTGCCGCATTGCCAGCACCAGCGATTCCTCGCTGTCAGTGTGATAAAGGATGCCCATCGTGCTCACGATTGCCTCCTTTGCCGGCAGGCCGGTCAGAATGCATACGTTCATCTTCCAGTCGAAGCCGAGAGGTTCCATCACAGGTTCCAGCCCCTTGCCGATCATTGCAAGGCAGGAACTGTCTTCCGAGGCCTTCTGTCCGTTGTCCGTCGGAAAATATTCCAGCGCCCAGATGATGACGGAGGCGGCAAGAATGACGGTGGTTATCTTCTGGAGATAGTCCTTCGTGCGGTCCCAAACGTGGCGCCAGAATGGCCCTGCCGGCGGGATGCGGAACGGCGGCAGCACGAAGATGTCGTCATCCTTTCCCTTCCGGAAGAATGGGGTATGCTTCATCAGGAAGGCGAACAGCACTGAAAGAATTATGCCCGTGACGTACAGTGAAATCATTATCAGTGCCTTGTGGTTCGGGAAGAATGCGGAGACGAAGAGCAGATAGACCGGAAGCCTGGCGGAGCAGGACATAAACGGTATCATCAGCATCGTGAGCGTCCTGTCGCGAGGGTCGGATATCTGCTTTGCCGCAATTATCGCCGGCACATTGCATCCGAAGCCGACAAGCATAGGGATGAAAGAATTGCCGTGCAGGCCGATGGCGTGCATCAGCTTGTCCATCAGAAAAGCCGCGCGGGACATATATCCGGAGTCTTCAAGCAGAGACAGGAAGAAGAATAGAATCAGAATATTGGGAAGGAATGAAATCACCGCGCCGCAGCCCTGCACCACGCCGTCGGCGAGCAAGCTGGAGAACCAGCCCGGAGCAAGTCTGCTCTGGAGCCACCCGGAAAATCTGTCGACCAGACCCTCTATCCAGGCCTGAGGATAAGCCCCCAGGGTGAATGTGAGTTCGAAAATGCCGAAAAGGATAAGAATCAGGATAGGAATGCCGAGCCAGCGGTTTGTAAGGACGTGGTCGATCTTGTGGAAGAACCGGCTTTCCTTGGGCCCCTGGTTGCAATAGAGACTTCCGCGAGTGAACTTGCAGTTCTCGCAGTCACCATTACATATATATCGGGTTGATTTCACGGCTATATTTCGTTTGCCGATGCAAAGGTACAAGATTTTGCATTTTTTCTTTGCGTTTTTAAGAAATATCTCTAATTTTGCAGTCCCAAAGTAATGCGGATGTGGTGAAATGGTAGACACGCTACTTTGAGGGGGTAGTGGGCGTTGGCCTGTGTGAGTTCGAGTCTCACCATCCGCACATAAGAAGTCAGCTGGAAGGCTGGCTTC
>JAZLGQ010000044.1:0-2550 GCA_045616385.1 Candidatus Cryptobacteroides sp. | reverse complement strand
TCACGGCAAGGGGAAGGAAACCTGTCCCAGATGCCACGGCGATTACCAGCACCTGAGATGCAGCAGATGCGACGGTGACGGCAGGGAAAGCTGCTCTTCCTGCGGTGGAAAAGGAGAGCATTTCTGCTCCAAGTGCAACGGAACGGGCAAAGTCGTCGAGAACGTCAGCGTATGGAAGACGCATTGGGATTACCGGCTGCAGAAAGATGTCGGAGGATACGAATGGGTGAAGAAGGAGGTTTCCTGCTCCGCCTGTTCCGGCAGAGGTCACTGGCGCTGCAAATCCTGCGGCGGCACAGGGACACATACGTGCAGGAGCTGTGACGGCCGCGGCTATGTAACCTGCCCGGACTGCTCGTCCGGCTTCCTGGTCTGCAAGACCTGCTCAGGCAAAGGCTACCTGGTGTGCCAGGTCTGCGAGGGAGAAGGAAAGAACGAATTTCGCTATATCGTCAACAGAACGCTCAGCCAGAATACCCTTCGCAGATTCGTCTGCGACAACAGGGTGCGCGAATTTGCGGAAAACACCAGCCTGTCCTTCGATTCTGTCGATTTCAAAGTCCGCAAGGACTCCCTTGACGGCGAGGAACTCTATCCTGAGGAAGTGCGCTGCAGTTCGGCCCTTTCCAAACTTTTAGCCAGGGCCGGCGCCGATGACGGCAGGATACTCTTCCAGGAGGCCAGGGTCAGCCGGGTGGAGTCGACATATGTCGAATATGAATATGACGGATGCAATTACAAGGGCATTATCTGCAACGATACCTTCCATTCAATAGGCAGCAGCCCCATCGACGAATGGGCGGCCGATCTCGTCGGAAAGGCCGAGAAGCATATGAAGAGAGGCTCCAGCGCCGCCACCCTCAAGATGCTCGACCAGGCGGAGATGGCCGGTGGCGATATGGATGAGATCAGGGAAATCAGGGGTAAGGCGGTACTTAAGCTCGACAGGATATACTCCGCAGGTGTGAGCGCCGCATTCTGGTTCTATGTGGTGCTTGTCACCCCGGTGTTCTTCAACTTCTATTCAAAGCTCAATCCGGTGATGTCCTGGGCCATACGTACCAACAATCCCGGCTGGAAGTTCTACGGCCTGCTGGCGTTTGTCCAGACATTGATCCTTCTCGGTGCGCTTGTATTTCTTAGAGTGAAATTCATAGGCAAGTCGAAGGATGCCATCGACAGGCAATATTCCAGCGTGTGGCTGTATTTTGCAGAAGGATTCGGCCTGTTCTTTGTCTCCAGCCTCGCCGTGATAGTCGCAATGATGCTACTCAACTACCTGGGCGTCAGTCTGTTGACCACATTCGTGCTGGGACTTGCCATCCTGATCATCGCATTCGTGATCGCGGTGGTCTGCCTGATTGTCAAGTGGATAGTCGGAATCTTCGTCTAACCGGGATAGTTCAGGTTCTCCTCCCCTATCATATCCAGGACTTCCTCAAGGTATACAGAAGCTTCACGGCGTGCATCCTGCAGGTCGTGAAGTTTCCAGTTTCCGCAGTCCTTCGGAGCGGCGCCCGGGATTTCGCCCTCGTAGCCGGCGATGAACCTGAATGTGTCCTTCATCAGTTCCACTATGTCCTTGGATTCGAGTTCGCCCTTCATCACGAGATAGTTGCCCGTAAGGCAGCCCATAGGACCCCAGTAGATGATCCTGTCGGCCCATTGCGGGTTGTTCCTGATGTATGTTGCCGCAAGATGCTCTATGGTGTGTATGGCGCCCTGCCCGAGGGCCGGCTCGCGGTTCGGTTCCTTCATTCGGATGTCGAAGGTGGTCACCACTTCCCCGCCGACCTGATCGCGACGGGATACGTAAATGCCTCTCAGAAGCTTGAGATGGTCTATTGTGAAGCTCGGTATCTTATTCATTTATAGCTTGTTGATAAATCCTTTGAGAAATTTGAAACGAATCTCCTCCAACTTGCTCCAGAAATTTTCGTAAGTCTCCTTCTGAATCTTGTCGGACGTGTGTATGTCGCTGATGATGCGGAGGCTGATGAACGGTTTGCCGTATGCGGCGCATACCTGGGCGATTGCGGCGGATTCCATATCGGCGGCAAGTGCTTCAGGGTGGAGTCCGAGTATCCGCCTGTCTTCTTCAGTGCTGATAAAGAATTGGTCTCCGGTGACTATCAGACCCAGCTGGACCGGGTGGTCGTATTCCCTGGCTGCCTGCACGGCAACTTTCAGCAGATGCGGGTCGGTCTTGAAAAGAAGAGGGCAGCCCTGGACCTGGCCGGCATTGTTGGGCTCGCCGCACCAGACGTCGTGATATGCGGTTGCGGATGCTATGACGAAGTCGGCGACTTTCTGCCCCGGGAGCATCCCGCCGGCACATCCGGAGCTGATGACGAAGTTGGGGTTCTCGTTGAGAATCATTTCAGTTGCCGCCATCGCAGCATTGACCTTGCCTATTCCCGAGACCTTTGTGACGACGTCCTTTCCCGGAAAGTTGAAGTCCATCCGGGCGATTGATTCGTATTCGGCCTCCATCGCAAGCAAAACACCGATTTTCATAGGCAGTCATTTTTCGCAAATGTACTCAAAATT
>JAZLGQ010000043.1:0-5874 GCA_045616385.1 Candidatus Cryptobacteroides sp. | reverse complement strand
CAACCTTACAGGTACTTCCGTCAACCCTGCACGTTCTTTCGGTCCGGCCATCTTCGTAGGCGGCCAGGCTCTCAAGGACCTCTACATCTTCATCTGCGCTCCGCTCATCGGCGGTGCACTCGCAGCTCTGGTATGGAAATGTCTCGGCAAGTAGCAAAAATCAAAAAAATGCCTATCTTTGCACTCAGAATCTGGAAAGATGCTCGAGTGGCTGAAGAGGCACGTCTGGAAAGCGTGTGACCGTCCAAAGCGGTTCCAGGGTTCGAATCCCTGTCTTTCCGCAAGACAGCAACAAATGAGACAGCCCCGCAATCGCGGGGCTGTCTTTCATTAAACGCTATTTTGTGGGAGCTGAGGGAGTCGAACCCCCGACCCTCTGCTTGTAAGGCAGACGCTCTGAACCAACTGAGCTAAGCTCCCAAAATGGTTCCCGTTGCGTTTTGGGATTGCAAAGGTAGCGATTAAAAACATATTTGCAAATAATTTTTACAGAATTTTCGAGATTGTCTCCGATGATGCTAAAAATTGCTAACTTTGCAGCATCTGACAAGGGGATGTTCTGGTTTTGACAGCACTGATCTTGGAAGGTAAGCACGTCGGGCGCCGCTGGCCAGCCCGTTAATCACGGTCTCCACGCCAATAACTGGCAACTACAACTATTCATACGCTTGCTAAGCTGCGCCAAGCGCACTGCATTAATCGGTCCCGCCCAGGTTGCGGGCTGACGTATATCCCTCCGGCTTCAGGCCCGTCTAGCCAGGATCAAGGGGTATCATCAAGACGGGATGCGGAGAGAGGACGCCTCTATGCTCTCCCAAGACTCAGAGGATAAGCCTCATCTTGCCCGTCTTCCGGCTGGAGGGGGTCGACAAGCAAAGGAAGAATAAGCGTGTAGAAAACTTTTTGGGACTTTGTTTGGACCCGGGTTCGACTCCCGGCATCTCCACTATGTGGGATCCTCTTCGCAAGAAAGACGTTGCTGCCACACCTGAAGAACAGGTGCGGCAGTGGTTTATTGGGGAGCTCCTCAATGCGTTCAAGGTGCCGCAGCATCTTATGATGAGTGAGGTGGGGCTGAGATGCGGCGGCAAGCAGTATCGTGCCGACATACTTGTCTATGACCGCAACGGAGGCAATCTGGCCGTCGTGGAATGCACGCGCCCCGAAGTCGATCTGACCGGAAAGGTGCTGGAGCAGGCGATGCGCTACAATATGGTGCTCGACGTGCGTTTTCTTTTCGTTACAAATGGTATGAAGACCTTCCTGTTCCGCAGGGAAGGGGACTCTTTCCAACCTATGGAAAAAGTGCCCCTTTTCGACGATATGTGCGTATAATCTCGGAGTAAATTGCTATCTTTACAGACCATGAAACCTGTAAAATCACTTTTTGTGGCGCTTTGCGCCCTGGCAGTTGTGGGCTGCGCTAAAACCACTTCGACTGATAATCAATTCTTTACCCTCAAAAACGACGCGGGTATGGAAGTGACTGTTACTAATTTCGGCGGTCGTATCACCGCTATTCTCGTCCCGGACCGCGACGGCGAAATGCGCGACGTCGTCCTCGGTTTTGACAATGTGGAAGACTATTATCCTGAAAACAACGAGTCAGACTTCGGTGCCTCCATCGGCCGTTATGCCAACCGTATCCAGAACGGCAAGTTCACCCTGGACGGTGTCGAGTACGACCTCCCGAAGAATAATTTCGGCCACTGCCTCCACGGCGGTCCTACCGGCTGGCAGTATCAGCCTTACAAGGTGGTCGAAGCCGATGAGACACATATCAGGCTTGAGATGGACTCTCCTGACGGCGACAACAATTTCCCCGGCAACGTGACCGCATACGTCACCTACACCCTCACCGCTGACAACAAGATTGACATCGCCTACGAAGCCACCACCGATGCGCCGACCATCATCAATATGACCAACCACTCATATTTCAACCTTTCAGGCGACCCGGCAAATCACAGCGTATGCGAAGACAAGCTCTTCGTCAACGCCTCAAACTATACTCCTGTTGACGCTACCTATATGACAACGGGCGAAATCCTTCCTGTCGCAGGCACTCCTATGGACTTCACTTCTCCTAAGAAAGTCGGCGCCGAGATTGACAATTTCGACTTCGAACAACTGAAGAACGGCAACGGATACGACCACAACTGGGTTCTCGACACCGCAGGCGACATCAACCTCGTTGCAGCCCGTTTCGTATGTCCTCAGACCGGCATCAAGCTCGAGGTTTTCACCGATGAGCCGGGTATCCAGGTTTACAGCGGCAACTTCCTTGACGGCACCGTTACAGGAAAGGGCGGCGTGGTTTATAACCAGCACGCAGGCCTCTGCCTTGAGACGCAGCATTATCCGGACAGCCCTAACAAGGCTGACTGGCCTTCTGTCGTCCTCCGTCCTGGCGAAACCTACACAAGCCATTGCATCTTCGCATTCTCAGTCTGCAGCGGAGATGGTCACTGTGCACACGAAAACCAATAAATAAACCAACAAATGTTATTACAATCAGTTTCAGTATTGGAGGGCCTCAAAAACAATGGCTTTGCAACAATTGACTACATTGTAGTTATTGCCTATCTGGCACTCCTCATTTTCCTGGGATTTTTCCTGTCCCGCAGTAAGAACGGCAAGGAGAAGGACTCCAAGGACTATTTCCTGGCAGGTAACACCCTGACCTGGTGGGCAGTCGGCGCATCTCTGATTGCAGCCAACATCTCCGCCGAGCAGTTCATCGGAATGTCCGGTACTGCTTTCGCATCAGGTATCGCCATCGCAGCCTACGAGCTTATGGCTGCAGCCACACTTATCGTAGTGGGTAAGTTCCTGCTGCCGGTAATGATTGAGAAGAAGATATTCACCATCCCGCAGTTCCTGCGTGACCGCTACAATCCGGGCACAGGTCTGGCCTTCTCCATCTTCTGGCTTTTCCTTTATGTATTCATCAACCTGACATCAGTGGCTTGGCTGGGTGCTCTCGCCATCGAGCAGATTCTCGGTCTTCGCGGATGTATGCTTGTCATTGGCAGCACCGAGATCTCTATCCGTCTGGTTATCATTCTGATTCTCTACATCATCGCAGGTGTATATTCCATCTACGGAGGTCTGTCATCAGTGGCATGGACCGATGTTATGCAGGTGACATTCCTCGTAGGCGGCGGTCTCATTACCGCTTATGCCGCTCTTGATGTAATTGCCACCAAGATGAGTCTTGACGGCGGCGCCCTTGCTGCACTTGGTCACGTATTCCAGAGCCTTAAGGACGTTCCCGGTGACACACACTTCAACCTGGCCGTACAGCGTAATGCCGCCATGTACCCCGGCATCACCGATGATCCTTACTTCACGCTTCCGGGCATTGCCCTTATCGTGGGTGCTCTGTGGCTGACCAACCTGGGCTACTGGGGCTTCAACCAGTATATCATACAGAAGGGTCTTGCAGCAAAGAGTCTGAACGAGGCGAAGAAGGGTATGATCTTCGCAGCCTTCCTGAAGATTTTGATTCCGTTCATCGTATGTATTCCGGGCGTATGCGCATTCTACATCAAGACACAGCAGCCTGAACTGTTTGCAAGTCTGGCGGGTGGAATCTCAATCTCTGATGATGCTTATCCTTTCCTGATCCGCAACTTTACTCCGGTATTCGTGAAGGGTCTGTCATTCGCAGCTCTCGCAGCAGCCGTCATTTCATCACTGGCTTCGATGTTCAACTCCACATCAACCATCTTTACAATGGATATCTACAAGCAGTACTTCAAGAAGGATGCTTCTGAGAAGAACCTTGTAACTGTGGGCCGTATCACATCAATCTGCGCTCTCATAATCGCAATGATTGCAGTATATCCTATTATGGGTGGTGCCGACCAGGCATTCCAGATCATTCAGGAGTACTCAGGCTTCGTATATCCGGGCGTAGTGGTAATCTTCGGCCTCGGTCTGCTCTGGAAGCGCGCTTCCGGTCCTGCCGCAGTTGTAGCCGCCATCGGTACATTCGTATTCTCAATCGCGTTCAAGCTGCTTCTTCCGGAGGTTCCGTTCCTGCTCCGTATGGGTTACGTATTCATCGCACTGGTTGCCATCTTCGTCCCGATGTCACTCTGCAACAAGAAGAATGTCGTAAAGGCCGACGTCCTGGATCAGAACACCATCGACACGCAGATGAAATGGTCACAGGTTCTGTTCATCGCATCAGCCATCAGCTTTGCAGTATTTATCTGGGGTATGTGCTCACCGGTTCTCCGCTCCTGGGGATTCGAGGCTATGCTCTTCCTTACCGCTATTCTGGCTGTTCTTGGCCTGTACCTGCGCTCTAACGCAAAGGACAAGGTTCAGGATGCAAAGGCCGTAGGCATTGACCTGGCACTCTTCCGCACAGACAAGACCTTTAACATCGGTGCAATCGGTGTAATCGCAATTCTTGCCATTCTCTATATATTCCTTTGGTAAGATGCTGGAGGAACTCAAGCAGAAAGTGTTTCAGGCCAATCTTGACCTCGTCAAGCACGGTCTGGTGATCTTTACCTGGGGCAATGTCTCAGGTATTGATCGTGAAAAGGGCCTTGTCGTAATCAAGCCTTCAGGTGTCAGCTACGACACTATGAAGGCTTCCGATATGGTCGTTGTCGACCTCAATACCGGCAAGGTCGTCGAAGGAGACCTTAATCCGTCCTCCGACACACCTACGCATCTTGTACTCTACAGGGCTTTCCCCGAAATCGGGGGAGTGGTGCACACCCATTCGACCTACGCCACCGCGTGGGCCCAGGCGGGCAAGGACATTACGCCGCTCGGCACAACACACGCCGACTATTTCCACGGCCCTGTTCCGTGCACTCCGGATATGAGCGATGCCCAGATTAAGGGCAACTATGAGGAAGAGACCGGCAACGTGATTGTCAGCACCTTCAAGAAGCTCAACCCTGTGCACACCCCGGCGGTCCTGGTCAAGAACCACGGCCCGTTCGCCTGGGGCAAGGATGCGGCAGAGGCCGTATATCACGCCAAGGTCCTTGAGGAGGTCGCCAAGATGAATTACATCGCCGAGACCCTCTTCAAGGTCAATGAGGTCTCCAATTGCCTCACGTTTGCAAGGAAGCCTTCGATCAAGAAGGCTCTCATAGAGAAACACTTCAGCCGCAAGCACGGCCCGAACGCTTACTACGGCCAGAAAAAGAAATAACTAACCTTTCAATAAATATGGTAAAAGCATTTGATAATATAGAATTGTGGTGGGTGACCGGTGCCCAGCTCCTTTACGGCGGAGACGCCGTAGTCCAGGTGGACGGCCACTCAAAGGTGATGGTTGACGGCTTGAACGCCTCAGGCATCATCCCCGTCAAGATCGTGTATAAAGGAACGGCCAACTCTTCCAAGGAGGTCGAGGATGTGATGAAGGCTGCCAACAACGAGGCCAGGTGCGTCGGTGTCATCACCTGGATGCACACCTTTTCTCCTGCCAAGATGTGGATCAAAGGTCTTCAGGCTCTCGAGAAGCCTCTTCTCCATTTCCATACGCAGTTCAATGCCGAGATCCCTTGGGATACTATGAATATGGACTTCATGAATCTCAACCAGAGTGCACACGGCGACATCGAGTTCGGTCACATCTGCACCCGTATGCGTGTGCCGAGAAAGGTTGTCGTAGGATACTGGAAGAGCGAGGATGCCCAGAAGAAGATTGCCGTGTGGGCCCGCGTGGCAGCTGCTGTCGCAGATGCAAAGAACGTGCGCTGCCTTATGTTCGGTATGAATATGAACAACGTCGCCGTCACCGACGGTGACCGCGTCGAGTTCGAGCAGCGTCTCGGATATCACGTCGACTACTATCCTGTATCATCCCTTATGGATTACTACAAGAAGGTTACCGAC
>JAZLGQ010000042.1:0-7998 GCA_045616385.1 Candidatus Cryptobacteroides sp. | reverse complement strand
GCTCTGGGCGATACGCTTGGTATAGATGGAGTATTTCTCGAATATCCGCACAAAACCGAAAGAAACGGTGGATGTAAGGATCAGCGGGATGAGGAGTTCATATCCTCCCGATATCTCCGCGATGAGGAAGATGGCCGTCATAGGAGCCTGCATCACCGACGCCATAAGCGCTGCCATACCCACAAGGACGAAATTCTGCTCCGGCACGCCGGCACCCATAAGATTGAGGCTGCGCGCCACGGCGAATCCGAGAATTGCGCCCGAAAACAGGGTCGGACCGAAAGTGCCGCCGACTCCCCCGCCTGCATTGGTCAGAGTCATCGCAAGAACCTTTGCAAAGAAGACAAGCACAAAGAAAATGACACCCCCCCACGGAGAAGCCATCAGAAACGACAGGCACGATTCGCTATCGAGCAAAGTCCCGAGGCCGTTGAGCAGAGCCAGCATAGAATCGTACCCTTCGCCGTACAGCGGCGGGAAAAGGAAGATGAGCAGACCCAGCGCGACGGCACACAACGCCCACTTCAAGTACACGTTGCCGAATTTCGCGAACTTGTCTTCAAGCCAGAGCGTGGTTCTGGTGAAATACAGGGCCGCGAAGGCACCGACTATTCCCAGTATTATGTAGAACGGGATATTTCCTATGGAAAATGTGGTCAGGGTGCAGGCGAATGAAGGATTCTGACCGCAGAAGATGTATGCCACGACAGTTGCCGAAATGGAGGAGATCAGCATAGGCAGCATTGTCTTGAGTGACAGGTTGAACATCAGTATCTCCATCGTGAACAGGACACCGGCAAGAGGTGCCTTGAAGATTCCGGCGACCGCACCTGCGGCACCGCAGCCGAGAAGCGTGGTGACACTCCGGTATGACAGGCCGAACATACGTCCGAGGTTGCTGCCGATGGCGGCACCCGTGTATACGATAGGGGCCTCTGCACCGACGGAACCGCCGAAGCCGATGGTTATCGATGATGTAAGTATAGAGGACCAGGTATTGTGAGGTTTGATCCTCGATTCATTCCTGGACACGGCAAGGAGTGCCTTGGTGACTCCGTGGCCTATGTTGTCCCTGATAAGGTAGCGGACGAGCAGCATTGAGATCAGCACGCCCAGACCTGGAAGCACAAGGTATTGCCAGTTAAAGGCTGAAGATATGAACTCTCCGTTGACGAAGTCCTTGATGACATCAATCAGCCACCTCAATAAAACGGCTGCGAGCCCCGATGTGATTCCCACAACAAGGCTCAACAGCAGGAGCTTGTTACGCTCCGGTATTTTACTGAAAGGGTTCTGCACTATTATGCGTCCTGCGCGTCATCATCGCCGCCGTACTGAGCGATATTGTCATCAGGAAGGGTGTTGCCCTCATCCTCCCCGCCAGAAGTGCCGGCAACCTGTTCGTTTTCAGCATCCTCTTCGCCTTCAAGCCATCTCTCGATGTCTTCGGCGTCATCGGTCTCGACCTGGATCTTCACGAGATATATGTCATCGGGGAACTCTTCGAGCTCATCCATCAGCACGGCATAGAAAGGAGTGCCGTCAGGCTTGGTATATCTGGTGAGGTCAGGGAGGAAGTCATTGAAACCCTTAGGATATCGCCTGTTGAAGATGTCTTGAAGTTCGGGACTCATCTTCTCATAACTGATAATATGGCGTGTTTTGTTGTCTGCTGGCATAGTGATCATATTTAGGTAGTGCAATAATAATCCTATTTTCGGAAATCAAAAAATAAATTCTACTTCTTGTTGAAAAAAAGTTGTTTCTGTGCCTTTTTCCTGTCTGGATTCTTCTCCACGAACACCGGCTTGAGCGTCCTCGGGTCCAGCCCCGTGTAGAACATCACGGATGACGTGGTCATAGGTGTCGGGGTGAAATCCTGCACCTGTTCCATCCATATTCCCTTCAGGCTCGGATTGTGGGAGAGCCTTTCCATATCCTGGAAAGTGCATCCCGGATGCGAAGAGATGAAGTACGGCACAAGTTCGGTATGGGTTCCGTTTTCACGGTTGATCCTGTCGAATTCAACCTTCAGCCTTTCGAACAGTTTGAATGACGGCTTGGCCATATAGCCGAGAACTTTCTCCTCGGTATGCTCCGGAGCGACCTTCAGCCGTCCCGATGTGTGTTCCAGCATCAGCGATTTCAGATATGGTTTCCCGCTCTCATCGATGAAGCCCTTTTCATCCAGGAAAAGGTCATAACGCACTCCGCTGCCGATATACGCGTGACGTATCCCCTTCACAGCAATAACCTTGTCGTACAAAGCGAGGACACGCTCGTGAGAACGGTCAAGATTGCGGCACGGGACCGGATGCAGGCAGGACTTGCGGCGGCAGACCTCGCAACGTGACGGGTCGGTGCCGCGCATTCCGTACATATTCGCAGTAGGAGCGCCGAGGTCTGAGATATTACCGTGGAACTCAGGCATAGAGACCAGTTTACGGACCTCCGCCACAATGGACCCCTCGGAACGGGACTGTATGAACTTGCCCTGGTGGGCGGCGATGGTGCAGAAATTGCAGCCTCCGAAGCACCCGCGGTGCGTGATAATCGAGTCCTTGATCATATCGTACGCCGGGATGCGCTTGCCCGCATATCGCGGATGAGGCAACTTCGTGAACGGCAGGTCCCAGAAGGAGTCCATCTCTTCCGTCGTAGCAGGAGGATACGGCGGGTTCACCTGAACATAACCTTCACCGCAAGGCTCCACAATGGTCTGCGGATGCATCATATTGGCGTGCGTCTCGATCTCGTGGAAATTTTCAGCGAAGGCCTTCCTGTCTTTCAGGCAGGTCTCATAGGAATGCAGCACAAGGGCGTTTTCGACCTTGCAGCGGCCTTTGCGCAGAAATGCTATCTGCGGTATCTGCTCCATCTGGCGCTGGTTGCGGCCGGCTTCAATCGCCTTTGTCAGCTCCAGCATCGGACGCTCGCCCATACCGTAGCACAGCCAGTCGGCGCCGCTGTCGACCAGAATCGACGGCATCAGGCAGTCGTCCCAGTAGTCATAGTGGGCAAGCCGGCGCAAAGACGCCTCGACGCCACCTGCCACCACGGGAACTTCCGGCCACAATTGTTTGAGTATCTTGGAATAAACCGTTACAGCCCTGTCCGGACGCTGTCCGAACTTTCCTTCGGGCGTATAGGCATCGTCGTGGCGCAGTCTCCTGCCGGCGGTGTAGTGGTTCACCATCGAATCCATCGCTCCGCTGCAGACGGCGGAATACAGCCTCGGCGCGCCCAGCTTGCGGAAATCGGGCAGGTCGTCGCGCCAGTTCGGCTGAGGCACCACGGCAACCCTGTAGCCGTGTTTCTCAAGCCAGCGGGCAATACAGGCCGTGCCGAAACTCGGGTGGTCAACAAAGGCGTCACCGGAAAAGATGATGACGTCTATGTAGTCCCATCCGAGCTTTTTGACCTCCTTGACGGAAGTAGGGATATTACATTCTCTCGGGGAGTTCAATTCCTAAAATGTTCATTGCCTTGCGTAGCACTCCAGCAATGGTTCCGATCAATTCAAGACGCATACCGAGCAGATCCCGGTCAGGCTCCTTGAGAATCTGGGTTTCGTGATAATACTGGTTGAACTCCTTGGCAAGGTCGTAGCAGTAGTTGGCAATAAGGGCCGGCGAATAGGCCGCTGCAGCCTCCCCTACTTTCTGTGGATAACCATTAAGTATCTTGACAAGCCTTATTTCTTTCGGACTGAGGTGAACGGAACTCCCGTCAGTGAAACTTCCGCTTCGCTTCATCCCACCACCGGCTCCGCCGGCGGTCCCCCCGTTTACGAAACCACGGGTGGTCACGGTTTCACTGACGGGAGTTCCGTTCAGCTCAGCCGCTTTGCGAAGAATGCTGCAGATACGGGCGTGTGTATACTGGATGAAAGGACCTGTATTGCCGTTGAAGTCAATCGACTCCTTAGGGTCGAAAAGCATTGTCTTCTTCGGATCAACCTTGAGTATGAAATACTTGAGAGCACCAAGGCCAATCATATGATAAAGTCTGTCCTTATCTTCCTCCGACATCTCATCAAGTTTGCCGGACTCCTCTGAGGTGGCCTTCGCCTCCTCATACATCTTCCCGATAAGGTCATCGGCATCAACCACGGTACCCTCGCGGCTCTTCATCTTGCCTTCAGGAAGTTCCACCATACCATAACTCAGATGGTATATGCGTGAAGCCCAGTCAAAGCCGAGTTTCGCAAGGATGAGCTTGAGCACCTGGAAGTGATAATCCTGCTCATTCCCCACGACATATACGTGTGAGTCAAGATTATTCTCGGCAAAGCGGCGCTCTGCGGTACCCAGGTCCTGGGTGATATAGACCGACGTGCCGTCGGAACGCTGCACGATCTTGCGGTCAAGTCCGTCAGAAGTGAGATCGCACCATACGGAACCGTCAGGATCCTGGACGAAGACGCCCTTCTTCAGACCTTCCTGCACGAGTTCCTTGCCGAGGAGATATGTGTCATGCTCGTAGTATGTCTTGTCGAAGGATATGCCGAGGGCCCTGTAGGTCTGGTCGAAACCGTCGAACACCCACCGGTTCATCATCTGCCAGAGTTCGCGCACGTCCTTGTCGCCGGCTTCCCAGTCCACAAGCATCTTGTGCACGTCATCGATGACAGAAGGGTTCTCCTTCTCCATTCTGGCGTATTCGACATAGCAGTCGCCCACGAGATGGTCACCTTTCTTGCCGGTACTCTCCGGGGTTGCACCGTTGAAGCGTTTCTGCCAGGCATACATACTCTTGCAGATATGAACGCCGCGGTCATTGACAAGAGTGGTCTTGATGACTTCTTCGCCGGCGGCCTTCAGAAGGTTAGAGACAGCAGAGCCCAGAAGGTTGTTGCGCACGTGACCGAGATGCAGCGGTTTATTGGTGTTGGGAGAGCTGAATTCGACCATCACACGCCGCCCTGTGGACGGAAGCTGGCCGAAGTCGGTGTCGGAGACTATCGCCTCAAACACCTCCTTCCAATATAGATTGGAAAGGCACAGGTTGAGGAAGCCCTTGACGGAGTTGAACGCGCTGATTTCAGGACAGTTGGCAGTAAGCCATCCCCCTATCGCGGTGCCGGTGGCATCAGGCGACTGGCGGGTGATGCGGAGCAAGGGGAAAGTCACCAGAGTGAAGTCGCCCTCAAATTCCTTGCGGGTGACTCCAACCTGGAGGGTGGAGGCGTCGACATCAACGCCATAGATTGCCTTGATGGCCTCTGAGGCCTTCGCGGCGATGAAGGATTCCGGTGTCATCTGTCAGCCCAGGTATGTCTTGAGAAGTTTGCTGGCAGATGGTTTCTTGAGCTTGCGGATAGCTTTCTCCTTGATCTGACGCACACGCTCACGGGTGAGGTCGAGGCGTTCGCCTATTTCCTCAAGAGTCATTTCCTGGCAGCCGATGCCGAAGAAACTCTTTATGATTTCGCGTTCGCGGACGGTAAGTATCTGGAGCGCACGCTCTATCTCGGTGCTGAGCGACTCGTTGGTCAGGCCGCGGTCTGCGCTAGGAGAGTCGTCGTTGGGAAGGATGTCTAGAAGGCTGTTGTCCTCGCCCTCGACAAAAGGAGCGTCCACGCTGACGTGGCGGCCGGACACGCGGAGGGTATCGGCGATCTTGTCCTTAGGGATGTCTATCATCTCTGCGAGTTCTTCGGTTGACGGCTGACGCTCATTCTCCTGCTCAAACTTTCCAAGCGCCTTGTTGATCTTGTTGAGAGAGCCCACCTGGTTCAACGGCAGGCGGACGATGCGTGACTGTTCTGCAAGAGCCTGCAGGATAGACTGGCGAATCCACCACACTGCATATGAGATGAACTTGAAGCCTCTGGTCTCATCGAACTTCTCGGCAGCCTTGATAAGTCCGAGATTTCCCTCGTTGATGAGGTCAGGAAGGCTCAGGCCCTGGTTCTGGTATTGCTTGGCGACGGAGACCACGAACCGGAGGTTTGCCCTGGTAAGTTTTTCCAGCGCTTCCTGATCGCCTTTGCGTATCCGCTGCGCGAGTTCTACTTCCTCTTCAGGTGACACCAGTTCTTCGCGTCCGATTTCCTGGAGATACTTGTCCAGAGAGGCGCTTTCGCGGTTGGTGATGGATTTTGTAATTTTTAACTGTCTCATATGTTGATAACTTATTTTTTCAACTCTCACCATATTATACGCACTCAGGGCGCGGAAGTTTCATCCCGCGCCCTGAATTTTATCAACATTTTTTCAGCAATCAGCGTCAGTCTTTGCCGAATCCGAAGTAACCCGGTCTGCCGGATGCTGTCAGACCCTCGATGAACACCGACCTCTTGCTCTTCCTTGCGATGTCGACGACATCCTTCGGCCTGCTGACCTTCTGGTCGTTGACATACTGGATGACAAAACCGTCTTCGCCGCCGGCCTGTGCGAGTTTGCCGTTGCCGGCGCTGACCACAAGCACACCGTTTTCTACAGCCTTGAGCCTGGCCCCGTAGAATGCAACCGTACCGTCGGCATCTTCAGTGCCGTTTGCGTCTGCAGTTCCTGCAAAGGTCGCATTCAGAGCAACAGTCCTGCCGTCGCGTATCACCTTGATGACGGCCTTGTCGCCAGGATGGAAATTGTTCACCTGGGCCTGGAGCTCGGACATAGTGGCGATCTTCGTGTCATTGACCGCGACGATCACATCCTCCGGCTTCACACCCGCCTTGTCGGCAGTACCGCCCTTAGACACATCCTGAACATACACGCCCTCAGCCTTGTCAAGTTTGAGTTTCTTTGCAAGATCAGCCGTTACGGTCACGCCGGTCACGCCAAGCATGACTCTCTTGACGGAGCCGAAATCAATGAGGTCGGAGACAACCTTCCTGACGATGTTGGAAGGAACTGCGAAGGAGTATCCGGAATAAGAACCGGTAGTGGATACGATAGCGGTGTTTATGCCCACGAGTTCGCCGAGCTTGTTGACCAGCGCGCCGCCGGAGTTGCCCGGATTGACTGCGGCATCAGTCTGGATGAACGACTCGATCTTGAATTCACCGTCATAGTTCGGCATCTGGCGGCCCTTCGCAGAGACGATGCCGGCGGTAATCGTTGAGCGGAGCTCGGCTCCGAGCGGAGAACCTATGGCAAGGACCCATTCGCCGAGGCGGAGCTTGTCGGAATCGGCAAACTGGATGGAAGGCAGGCCCGTAGCATCGATCTTGATGAGGGCAACGTCTGTGGCAGGGTCTGTACCGACCACGGAGGCTTCGTATGTCTGGTTGTCATTGAGGGTAACCTTGACCTTGGTGGCATTCGCTACCACGTGGTTGTTGGTCACAATGTAACCGTCGGCACGGATGATGACGCCCGAGCCGCTGCCCATAGGGCGCTCCTCACGGGGCTGTTGCTGCTGTGGCTGCTGGCCGTATCCGCCCTGAGGACCTCCGAAGAAGAACTCGAAGAAAGGATCGATCATCTGCCTCTGCTGCTGGCGGCTCTGGCCGTAGACCTCAACGTATACGACCGCCTGGACCGCATTTTCTGCGGCATAGGTGAAATCAGGGTAATCTGAAAGTGACAAATTGACAGTTTTGACAGGCTGTCCTTCCTCATTATAGACGGTCTTCACATCCTGCGGGACACCAGGGTCCACCGCTTTTACGACCGCAAATGCCGTAACGCCGCTCAGAAGCACTGAAGCGACCACAGTAACAAATCCTTTTCCATTCATATCCTATGAAATTTAAATGTTCTGAACGCTTATGGTCAAAACTTGTGCCAAAAATAATATTTGAAGTTTGGAGATTTCTGGCTAAATTTGCTTGCTAAGAATAAAGTTAAAAAAAGATATGGAATTCAACGTTTCAAGTGCAACCCTTCTGAAAGGCATCCTCGATGTTTCCAAGGCCATTCCGGCCAAGACAGCCCTCCCGATTCTTGAGAATTTTCTGTTTGTCGCCAAAGACGGCGGTCTTGAAATCACCGCCTCGGACCAGGAACTCACACTCCGCACTTCAGTCGAGCTCGAGAGTGTCAAGGAAGA
>JAZLGQ010000041.1:0-6025 GCA_045616385.1 Candidatus Cryptobacteroides sp. | reverse complement strand
ACCGAATAAAAAGATATAAGTCACTCTTTATTGAATTGCAGTTATGGGAACGACAGCTATTGTCTCTGCAATCCTGACCCTTCTGGCCGGAATCGGCATATTCCTCGTAGCGTGCCAGATGATGAGCTCCAATTTGGAATCCGCGAGCTCAGCGAAGTTGAAAAGCCTCTTTGCCAAGGCATCCAAAAGCAAGCTCCTCGGAGTCGGCATCGGAACGGTCGGGACCGCTGCCATCCAGAGCTCCGGAGCAACCACGGTGATGACGATAGGTTTCGTCAATGCCGGAATCATCTCTCTTGTACAGGCGGCAACAATCATCTACGGAGCCAACATCGGTACCACCGTTACGGCGCAGATTGTCGCACTCGGAATGTTCGGAGGAAACTCCATCTCCACCTCCATCATTTTCTCCGCCTTCGCCGGACTCGGCGCATTCCTCATCGTTTTCTCCAAGAAGGCCGGTTTCAAGACCTGGGGCGGCATCCTGGCAGGATTCGGAATGCTTTTCGTCGGTCTGTCGCTGATGAGCGGCTCGATGAAGGATTTCGCTGCCCTGCAAGGGGTCAAGGACTTCCTCGCCGGCATAAGCAGCCCGCTGCTTCTGGTGGTTACCGGAGCCGTCATCACGGCAATAATCCAAAGTTCATCCGTAATGACATCCATAGCACTTGCAATGTGCGTCACAGGCCTCATCTCTCTTGACCAGGGCATCTTTCTCACGATGGGTTCTAACATAGGTTCCTGCGTGGTTGCCATCATTGCCGGTGTCACCAGTGGCATAAATGCCAAGAGGACCGCACTCATACACCTGCTATTCAACTGTACGGGTGTGTTCATCTTTATGATTGCGGGGTGGATGCTCGGCATCTTTACAGGCGGAAGCATCAGCTACGGCACCATGTTCGAGTCGGCTTTTCCCGGGGCTCCGCAGACACAGCTGGCAATGTTCCATACATTCTTCAATGTCATTACGGTTCTCATTATGCTCCCTCTGACAGGAGTCCTTGTGGCTTTGGTCTGCAGAATGATTCCGCAGAAAGATGCTTCCGACGTTGAAGTGCTGAAGCTCAAGTACGTCGATGACAATATGCTCCGCACCCCGCCTCTTGCCGTAGAACAGACCAAGCGCGAGATATTGGGTATGGCAGAACTGGCGATGGAGAATTTTGACAGGGCAATAGGAATCGTTACCTCTCTTGATTTCAAAGAACGCGGGCTGTTCGACAAGGTCGAGGAAAAGATAAACTTCATCAACCGTACACTTGTGGATTTTGTAGTGCGGCTGTCGGAGAAACGTGCTCTCAGCGCGCACGACCATCTGTATCTCTCCACCACCTACAGAACTGTCCGTGATATCGAGCGCATCGGTGACTATGCCGAAAATATTGCGGAACACGCCGATGCCCTTAAGGAAGCGGGACAAAGATTCTCGGACGATGCCTTATATGAGATAAGCCAGCTGAAGGTACTCATACATCAGCTGTATGACAATGTCTGTTCTGCGTATAAGGATGAGCGGATTGAGTCACTCGACAAGGCCAACATCATTGAGGAACAGATCGATGATTTTACGAAGATGATGGAGAACAACCACGTCTTACGCCTTTCAAACGGCACTTGCACCCCTATGACAGGGACGCTCTATCTCGAACTTTCCTCTGATTCTGAGCGTATCGCCGATCACCTTATCAATGTGGCAAAGACAATCAGGAGTCTCAACAAAGCTTAATCTGCGATGATTATTTCAACTTCTGGCCGACAAAGCAACCGATCCAGGCCATAAGGATACATACGAGCACCGACCCCAGAATGTAAAGGAACGCCTGCCCCCATTTTCCTTCCTGGAGAAGGCTGACGGATTGCACGGAGAAAGTGCTGAACGTAGTGAAACCTCCGCATAAACCGACGGTTGCCATCATCATCCACGTTCCCTGTCCGCAACCGGAAACAAGGAGACCCATAACAAAGGAACCGATGACGTTCACAAGAAATGTTGACAGGTTTGAAGACCAATGCAGGTGGATGCCCAATACCGTCATCCCGTACCTGAGCATCGCGCCTATTGCACCCCCAATGCCGACTGCTATGAAATTCTTAGTCATTATTGCGCAAAAGTAATAAAAATAGAGGATATCACTATATTTCTTTATCAGGAACGTGAAGATTACCGATGAAGGCGGAGAAACGAAAAAAGTCAGCGGCAAAGCTGACTTTTTTACGTTTCGTAGCGGGGGCTGGACTCGAACCAACGACCTCCGGGTTATGAGCCCGACGAGCTACCAACTGCTCTACCCCGCGATGTTTGGGACTGCAAAGGTAGGTCAATTTTTTTAATTATCAAAATTATTTAATATCGAGGTCGTAAGGCATACGTGCCACAACGGTAAGTTTGTCGAGGTCCTTGAACTCGGAAACCAACGCGTTGACCTTGTCCTGCGAACCGCCGTTGAACATTTCCAAAATGGCATCCATCTGGGATCTCTCGCGAGGATAAGCCTTGATGTTCCAGGAGGCAAGGTCAGGGTCGCCGGCAAGGCTTGCGGCATACTTCACTGCATCCTCGAGAGTGCCTGTCTCATCGACGAGGTGGATGGTGAGGGCATCGGAACCTGCCCACACGCGTCCTTGCCCGATTTCATCGACAAAAGCCTTGTCAAGTCCGCGCCCGTCGGCGACGAGACCGGTGAATCTGTCGTAGATGTCCTCTATTGAGCGGAGCATATAGTCATATTCGGCCTGGTCGAAAGGACGCATCAGCGTGAACATATCGCCGTGCCTGTTGGAAGTGACGGTCTCCACGCCGACGTGTGCCACGTCCTTGAGGGTCTTTGAGAAATCAGGGATCATCCCGAACACGCCGATGGAGCCGGTGAGGGTGGTCTCGTCGGAGAATATCTTTTCGGCATTGGCGGAAATCCAGTAGCCGCCGGAAGCTGCATACGCGCCGAAAGATGCTACAAGAGGTTTCTCGGCTTTGAGAAGGTCGAGCTCGGTCTTGATCTTGTCTGAAGCAAGCACGCTTCCGCCGGGGGAGTTGACTCTCATTACGACAGCCTTCACGGTGGAGTCTGCGCGGACTTTTGCAATGATGGAGGCGAAACGGTCTCCGGCAACTTCGGCATTGCCGCGGCCGTCGATTATCTCGCCGTTGAGGTAGATGACCGCAATCTTCTGCTTTGCCTTGGAGATGCTCTTCCTGGCTGATATGTAGTCGCTCAGAGTGAACGCCTTGACATCTTCAACGTCCTCGGCACCGGCGAGGGTGGCAAGCTTGTCGTTGAGCTCGCTGCGGGTGAAGAGCTCGTCTACGAGGCCTGCGTCAACGAAATCCTGAGGGAGGCAGAGGTCGAGGTTGTCTATTGCCGCATTGAGCTTGTCAACGCTGATGCCCCGGCTTTCAGCCACTTCTGCGGAGATTGATTTCCAGAGGGCGTCAACGAGGGCCTGGTACTGCTCGCGGTTCTCGGGAGAAGCGCTGCTGCGGGTGAATGTTTCGCCTGCCGACTTGTATTTGCCGTGGCGGATGAGCTGGACGTTCACGCCGAGTCTCTTGAGGAGGTCGCCGTAGAACATCATACTGGTGCCGACACCGTTGACGGTCATCGTTGCACCCGGGTTGGCTGTCATATATACCTTGTCGGCCACGGATGCCAGATAGTATGAGCCGGTGGATGGGGCCTCAATGTAGGCTACGACAGGTTTGCCGCTCACCGTGCGGAAATTCGAGAGCGCCTTGCGGAACTCCTGAAGGAGAGCGGTGCTTATGTTCATCCCGTCGGTCTTGAGGTAGATATATTGGACGGCCGGATCGGTCGCAGCCTTGTTCAGGGCCTGTACGGCATCCCAGATTCCGATGGTTTCGCCCGGAGCTGAAATGCTGACGCCGCTGATGGCCGGCATTGAAATGTCGGAGAACGGGCTGCCTTCTGCGCCTTGCTCGTCGATGGCGGTTTTGGACATATCAATCTTGAGCACGCCCTGTTTTGGAAGTTCCGTGCTGCTCTTTCCGGCAAGGGCCGCCGCTCCGATGAATCCGAAGAAGAGAATGGAACTCAGAATCGAAACAATGATGAGGCCGCAGATGACGGCCAGAGTCATTTTGACAAAATCTTTCATTTCTAACAAAATATTTGTGGCAAAAGTAGTAAATTTGCGCGATAAATAAAGAGCAAATGGCACAGAAACCATCAATACCAAAGGGGACACGCGACTTCGGCCAGATTGAGATGGCCGAGAGGAATTATATATTCGACACCATACGGAGCGTATTCCGCACATACGGCTATTCTCAGATTGAAACCCCTGCAATGGAGAACCTCTCCACGCTTCTGGGAAAATATGGCGACGAAGGCGACAAGCTCCTCTTGCGCATCCTCAACAGCGGCGATGCCTCCAGCGGCATCGACTACGACAGCTACAGGCTTGAGGACGGCAGCCACAACAGCAAGGCTCTCTCTCTGAAAGTCTGCGAAAAAGGCCTCCGCTACGACCTTACCGTGCCTTTCGCCCGTTTCGTGGTGCAGCACCAGAACGAAATCTCGTTCCCGTTCAAGCGTTTCCAGATCCAGCCTGTATGGCGTGCCGACAGGCCTCAGAAGGGCCGCTACCGCGAGTTCTACCAGTGCGACGTGGATGCAATCGGAAGCAAGAGCCAGCTCTGCGAGCTCGAGCTCGTCCAGATAGTCGACAAGGTTTTCGAAAAACTGGGCATCAACGTCCTCGTCAAGATAAACAACCGCAAGGTCCTCGCAGGTCTCGCGGAAATCTGCGGTTTCCCGGACAAGGTCGTGGACATCACCGTGGCAATAGACAAGCTCGACAAGGTCGGCCTTGACGCGGTCAAGGAAGAAATGATTGAAAAGGGCCTCTCGCCTGAAGCGGTGGCTATCCTGGGGCCGGTCCTCACTCTTTCCGCCACCAACGCCGATAAGATTGCAAAGATGCGCGACATAATGGCGGCAAGCGCAGAGGGCCTGAAGGGACTCGACGAACTCGAGGAACTTTTCGGCTACATAGAGGCGGCGGGCATCAGGACCGCGACCGAGATAGACCTCTCGCTGGCGCGCGGGCTCAACTATTATACCGGGGCCATTTTCGAAGTCAAGGCTCTCGACTGGCAGATAGGCAGCATCTGCGGCGGCGGACGCTATGACAATCTTACCGGCATCTTCGGCCTTCCGGATATGTCCGGCGTAGGCGTAAGCTTCGGCGCGGACCGCATCTACGATGTTCTCAAAGGCCTGGACAAATTCCCGAAGGACCTTGCCAGCGCCACCACCCTGCTTTTTGCAAATATGGGCGCCGACGAACTCCGTTACGTCCTTCCTGTGGCAGGCGCACTCCGCTCTGCCGGCGTTCCGGTTGAGATATATCCGGACAACACTAAGCTCAAGAAGCAGTTTGACTACGCAGACCGCAAGCATATCCCGTTCCTGTCAATCACGGGAGGTGACGAAGTCGCCCGGGGTATCGTGAGCATAAAGGACCTCCGCTCCGGTGAGCAGAAGTCCTTCAAGAAAGACGATACCGAGGGCATCCTGGGATTCCTGGCGTAGTTATTCCCCGACAACTGACAGAAGATACCGGCACTTGGCAGGATTGCCGAGTGTCTTTCCCTTGTCGCAGGACAGCTTGACGCAGTCGTGCCATTCGCGGAGCTCCGTGATGCGGCCGCGGGTGAGCTTTACGACGATGTTCATCGGCTTGCAGCCGGTGACGTCGCAGGTGATCTGCGTGCCGATACCGTAGGAGTCCTGCACGCGCCCGTTGCAGTATTTGTGTATTTCTATGGCTCTGTCGACGTCCAGCCCGTTGCTGTAAACCACCTGCTTGGTGGCGGGGTCGATGCCGAGTGACTTGTATTTCGCGATGATCTTCTCGGTCTGCTCCTCTTCGTTCCCGCTGTCCACGCGGAGGCCCCTGTACATCATTGCCATCCGTTTTGAGAGATTGTTGCAGAAGACCTTGTCGCCGAAACAGTCGGACAGGAAGATGCCGTTGTCGCCGTCGTAAACGTCGCTGAATT
>JAZLGQ010000040.1:0-37707 GCA_045616385.1 Candidatus Cryptobacteroides sp. | reverse complement strand
CAAGATGCGCTTCATCACCCCTCAGGAAGCTCTGGCTGACGGTTCACAGATCGGATGATCGACAGACCGTCCCGAAGTGGCAGTACAACGACCTCCACACGGGGGTCGTTCTTTATTTTGTCGTTGAAATTCAAGAGGCCGACGGTTTGGGCGTCGTGCGCGACCGGTTCGGTATAGACCTTTCCGTCCCAAAGCACGTCGTCGGCGACGATGATGCCCCCAGGCGTGAGTTTTGGGAATACCAGGTCGAAGTATTCGCAGTACTGGCGCTTGTTGGCGTCTATGAAGACGAAGTCGAAAGGGCCGTCAAGAGACTTCAGGGTCTCGACGGCGTCGCCTATGTGGAGCGTGATCTTGCCGGAGACGCCGGCCCTCTCCCATCCCTCTCGCATAAGGTCTTCCAGTTCATCATTGATTTCAAGGGCGTCCAGATGCCCTCCTTCCGGCAGGCCGCTTGCCATACAGATAGCGGAATAGCCGGTAAACGACCCGATCTCAAGGACGCGTCTTGCACCGCTCATCTCGACAAGCATCTTCAACAGCTCGCCCTGGACGCTGCCGGACAGCATCCGCGGATAGTTGGTGCGTATGTTGGTCTGCTTCTCAAGCCATTCCAAAGCATCGTTCGGCAGGCTTGAATGAGACACAAGGTAATTATCTAACGATGATCGCATCCTTTGATGAAAATAGTAAGATGTCTGATTCTGAGATGGTACCGTCCTCTTCTTTGCGGAAACGTTCTTTCTTGAAATATCTCAGTTCGCGGGTGCCGGCGTCGATAACCATCTTATAGCACCACTGACCTCCTTCTGATGGTGTGATGCAGATAGGGACCAGAACATCCTGAGTGCCGTCGATGAATGCATCATCGGCAGCGCCCTGGTCGAGATATATGCTCTTGCCTTTCCAGCTGCCGCCGTTGAATGTCTCAAGCCCGAAGTATCCGGTTGCGTCGGATTTGATGGCCTTTTCCGTAAATGCCTGGATGATTTCTATGAAGGCGCTCATATAGATTACATCCTCTCCCGAGGAAAGGTCACGGCTGGCAATAGGTATCCTGACAACCTCGAAGGTCCTTTTGAACCTGTTGCTGTCATCTTCCCTGCCACCTTTTTCCAGAAGGAGGAATGCCAGACCATCCTCAGCCACGAAGCGCAGGAAATAATAGCTGCTGTCGTCCTTCAGCTTTTCGTAGTCTTCCGGGGTGCAGAATTCATAGGGTGAAAGATACCACCTGCTCGAGACCTCGGTCCGCAGGTTCAGTTCAGGCAGGGAATGCCCGGCTGCGACAATCTTGGTTGTCTTTGCGGTAAAGTCCTCAAGCCTTGCCTTGCGGGTATAGAATTTCCCCTGCCCGTATGCCAGTGCGGGCAGGAGAAGCATAACTGCCAATGCAAGTATCCTGAGATTCTTCATCTGTGCGGAACTGCTACTTTTTGTTCACCACGTATTTTTCGAAGTGGTCGAGGAAGTACGGCCAGTTAGGTCCCGGCTCGTGACCGCCGTCGTGCTGGCGGAATGCCAGACGGCCTTTCATACGGCCCACATTGGTGCCCGGGTAGAGGTAGATATTCTCTCCGGGATACATTTCGGGAGTGATTCCGCCTGCGCCCAGCAGCTCATATACAGGAGAGGCCATAAGCGTGCTGGCGTACATTCCCAGAAGGTCCTGCCATTTGTCGGCGCTGAAGGTGCCGCTGGAGATGAGAACCGGACGCGGTGCCATAAGTGCTATGAGTTCGTGCTGGTCAACCGGGAGGTCGGCCGCAGTGAGCGGGTCTGCCGCATATTTGATGAAGTTGCCGCACATCCAGTGGCTTTCGCCCGCACCGGCGAGGTTCTCAAGGGTCTCTCCGCAGTTGCGGCGCCACGGAGCCGCACCGCCCGCTCCTGATGAAGAGGCGAATGCGCTGGCGACGCGCTCATCAAACACTGCGCTTACGAGAGCTGTCTTGCCATAGCGGGAGTTGCCTTCGATGGCCACTTTGGTGCCGTCAAAGTGAGGGTCTGACTCGAAGTAGTCAATCAGTCTCGAGAGTCCCCAGCCCCAGGCGCGGATGCTGCCCCAGTCTCCCGGCTTGCGGTATCCGCCCTTGTTGCAGAGACCTATGATTCCCTCGCGGAGCCCGTGCCCGCCGTCTGCCTGGAAGGAAGTAGGAACGATGGTGGCTGCAGCCCAGCCGCGTTCCACAATCTGCTCTTTCCAGTTCCTGCGCACCGGGGCGCCCGGAATGGCGAAATTGAAGTTGCCCATCGCAAATCCATATTCGACGATTACAGGTACGGGTTCCTTGGCATCTACAGGCCATACGACGTCAGCCTGGATGGTGACGCTGATCTCGGGGTATGAAGAATTGTCCACGACACCGGCGAGCTGGCGTGAAATGCAAGGCACATCGCCTATCATTGTCCTTTCCTGCTTCAAAATCTTCCAGGTTACGCCCGGGACATTGTCAGGGATGCGGCCGTAGACTTCGTCTTCGAAAATCCTGATGAGTTCCGGTCTGCGGACCTTTTTCCACATCCTGGCGTTCTTGACCTTGCGGCCGTCGGAAGTGACGAGCGGGTCGGGGTATGCGAGATAAGTGTTGGCAATGGTTTCGTCGTAATTGGCGCCGATTGCGGGGTCAGTGGAATAACCATCCTTGCCGGGACGGAGTTCTTTGAGCCCGAGCTCTTTCATCATCTGCTCCTGGTTGTCATCGGTAAGCCTGTCGAGGCTGTCGCGGTTGACCCTGGGCATTCCGGGGAATTGGGCCGAAGCAATAGGGCCGAAGCAGAGCAGGGCTGCTGCAATCGTGATGGCATTAATGATATTCTTCATATTATGTGGTTGTTAATTTCTGCCAAAAGTGATAAATTGCACTCAATACTGAAAGGAGTAATAAAGGTATGAAAAATTATTTGATTTCTCTAATTTGCATCGCTGCGGCCTTATGCGCTTCAGCCTGTTCCGAAGCCCCGCAGGCGGCTGTCCTCAAGAAAGTCGTGTTCCCCGGAGATTATCCGGACCCTTCAATTGTCCGTGACGGGGATGATTTTTATATGACAAATTCTTCTTTTACATATTATCCCGGACTCAGGGTCTGGCATTCCACCGACCTTGTGAACTGGGAGCCGATATCGTTCGGCATCACCGCAGAACAGGATTATTCGATTTTCGCGCCTGAGATCTGCAAGGTGGGCGGCAAGTTCTACATCTATTACCCTACCAGCGCAGGCGTTAACTATGTCGTCACGGCTGATGACCCGCGCGGCCCCTGGAGCGATCCTGTCCTTCTGGATGCACACGGCATCGATCCGGGACACGTCTATGCTGAAGACGGAAAGCAGTACCTCTATACAAACAACGGTTTCTGTGTCGAGCTTACCGATGACGGCCTTGCCGCAGCCGGCGAGGACCGCAAGCTGTATGACGGCTGGCAGTTCCCTCAGGAGTGGGAGACGGAAGGCTTCTGGCTCGAATCCCCGAAACTTTTCCAGAAGGACGGATATTTCTATCTGGTCACCGCTGAAGGCGGCACTGCAGGCCCTCCGACAAGCCATATGGTCGTCGTCGCCCGCAGCAAGTCAGCGCTTGGCCCGTGGGAGAACAGCCCGTACAACCCTCTGGTACACACATATTCCGCAGATGAGCAGTGGTGGTCAAGAGGCCACGGCACCATATTCGACGATGCCGACGGCAACTGGTACATCATCTACCATTCATACAGGAACGGCTACCATACCCTTGGCCGCACAACCATCATCGAGTCTGTCGTGTGGACGGAGGACGGCTGGCCGAAACTTGCCGACGAAGGCCTCGACTTTGCCGAGGACGCTGAAGGCAGCGCCCAGTTCGCCGCATTGCGTGACGTGGCGAATCCTCTGATGTGGTCCGATTGGGCCGGCGGCTTCAACGGCGCCCGACTTTCCACCTTCACCGCACCGGACACGGCATATGAATTCTCGGCGAAATTCGATGTTCCGGAAGGCGGCCGCGGCGGCCTGTACCTTTTCTACAACGAAAAGGCGAATATCGGCCTGGAGTGCCCTGTGGGTCAGTCCTGGGTGCGCATTCGCAACGACCACAACATTGTGACGATGGAACAGAGCCTCGACGGGGAAGAGTGGCTCGTGGCCGAAAGCGGAAAGGACGTTTCAGGCCTGCATCACAACAACTATCAGGGCTTCTTCGCCCTCCGTCCGGCAATACTTTCTACGGAAGGTGTGACCGTGAGCGAAGTCAGCTATCAGAAAAAATAGCTAAATTTGTAATCTATGTCAGATTATATAGTATCGGCCAGAAAATACCGTCCGGATTCGTTCGAGACGCTCATCGGCCAGGATAATATCGCGAAGACCCTGAAGAATTCGGTTCAGCGCGGCCAGCTGGCCCACGCATATCTGTTCTGCGGACCGCGTGGCGTGGGAAAGACCAGCGCGGCGCGAATCTTTGCCAAGACCATCAACTGTTCCAATCCCGGTCCCGATCTTGAGCCTTGCGGGGAATGTGAGTCCTGCAGGAGTTTCCAGGAGGGCCGCTCGTATTGCATACACGAGCTTGATGCAGCATCGAACAACGGCGTTGACGATATCAAGGCGCTTATGGATCAGGTCCAGATACCTCCGCAGGTCGGACGTTATTCCGTGTATATAATCGACGAGGTCCATATGCTCACGCAGTCGGCTTTCAACGCCTTTCTCAAGACCCTCGAAGAACCGCCTGCACACGCGATCTTCATTCTGGCGACCACCGAGAAGCACAAGATCATCCCGACCATACTCAGCCGTTGCCAGACCTATGACTTCAATCGCATCAGCGTGCCGGACATAGTCAGGAACCTCTCCGACATCGCTTCAAAGGAGAATATAAACATAGACTCAGAGTCGCTGCACATCATCGCCCAGAAGGCGGATGGCGCGATGCGCGACGCCCTTACCATATTCGACCAGACGGTGGCCTTCTGCGGCAACGACATCAGATATGAGGACGTCATCCGCAACCTTAACGTACTTGACTACGAGTACAGTTTCAGGCTAGTCGACGCCTTCCTTGCCGGAGATTACGCCACGGCCCTGCTTGCCTTTGACGAGATTCTTGGGAAGGGTTTCAACGCGCTTCATTTCGTGACGGCTCTCGGTTCGCATTTCCGCGACCTTCTGGTAAGCCGCACGGGTGGGCTTGATGCTCTTCTTGACCTGCCTGATTCTCTCAAGGCCCGTTACAGGGACCAGGCTTCGCGCTGTTCGGTCAAGTTCCTGTACGACGCGCTCGGTGTTACCACCGCCTGCGAGGCCGGATACCGCAATTCCGCCAACCAGAGGCTTCATATAGAGTATGCGCTGATGAAGCTGGCATTTTTGACCGGTACGGTCACGGGCGACCACGGTTCGTCGGGGCAGACTGACATCGGGCAACCAACTGTCCCGGTTGTAAATACGGTTGTTGATAAGCCGAAGCGGGTGCCGAGGAAGCCGTCGTCATTGAGCCTGTCCAGCCTGATGGATGATGATGGAAACGATACTGGCGCAATGGCTGAGGAGAAGGTTGAGAAGGTGGAAGCACTGCCGGAAGATGACGTCATCGTCGAAAAGTGGCAGGACCTTGCTGCCGCCCAGAGCACCCAGCCGAGGCTCGCCAACGCGCTGTCAAGCGCAAAACTCAACATACGCGAGGATGGAGGGGTGAAGGTTGTCGGGTTCGCCGTGACCAATGAGGCCCAGAAGAAGTGGATAGAGGAAAGGATGCTCAGGACACTCGAAAGCCAGTTCAGCAGGATGCTTTCTTGCGGACGTATAAGGCTCGAACCTGCCGTCGTGCCGGAAGAGGTCCAGGAGGAAAAGAAATATATGCCGTCCGAGAAGGCCGAGGACCTGATGAGCAGGAACGAGGAAGTGAGGAATCTTGTCACCGACCTCGGGCTGGATATCAAATAGTAAGTAAAAGTCATACAGATATGAAACTGCGTTGCGAGAATCTTGTGAAGAAGTACGGTGTCCGTACTGTTGTCAAGGGTGTGTCCATGGAGGTCAACCAGGGCGAAGTCGTCGGATTCCTGGGACCGAACGGAGCAGGAAAGACCACGAGTTTCTATATGATTACGGGACAGGTCGTCCCCAACGAGGGCCGGATTTTTCTTGATGATGAGGAGATTACGGGCCTGCCTATGTATATGCGTGCGAAGAAGGGCGTGGGATACCTCCCGCAGGAGGCTTCTGTGTTCCGAAAGATGTCTGTCGAGGACAACATTATGTCCGTGATGGAGATGTCCGACCTGTCGAGGGAGGAGCGTGAATCGCGACTGGAATCGCTCATCGATGAATTCAACCTTTCAAAGGTCCGCAAGAGCAGGGGTATCCAGCTGTCCGGAGGCGAGCGACGCAGGTGTGAGATTGCCCGCGCGCTTGCCATCGATCCCAAATTTATCCTTCTTGACGAGCCTTTCGCGGGTGTGGATCCTATCGCCGTCGAGGATATCCAGTACATAATAGCCAAGCTGAAGTACCGCAACATCGGTGTCATCATTACCGATCATAACGTAGGTGAGACCCTTGCCATTACCGACCGAGCATATCTGCTGTACGAGGGAACAATCCTTCAGCAGGGCACTCCGGCCTCTCTCGCGGCCGACGAGGATGTCCGCACCAAATATCTCGGTTCGGGTTTCGTCCTGAAGCGTTCCGCCTCGGTCGAGCGCGCTCTCGCCGAACACGAGGCCAAGCTCAAGGCTGCGGTATCAATCTAGAGGACGAAGTCACGGACGTTCTGTGCTGTAATTTCCGGGTTGCCGAGGATGAGCAGGCGGTCCACCACGTTGTCGAGTTCGCGGATGTTGCCCGGCCAGTGCTTTTCCTGAAGAAGCCTGACCGCTTCGGGTGAGAAGGAACGCGGCTTGCCCCCTTCGGTGTATTTGTTCTTGAAATGCTCGATGAGCCTCGGGATGTCGTCCCTGCGCTCGTCGAGAGAAGGGACTTTGATCACTATGACGCTGAGACGGTGATACAGGTCTTCGCGGAAATTGCCGGCCTTTATTTCTTCTGCAAGGTTCTTGTTGGTTGCGGCCACGACGCGTACGTTGACATCGATGTCCTTGTCGGAGCCGATGCGTGAAAGTTTGTGCTCCTGGAGGACGCGCAGCACCTTCGCCTGGGCGGCGAGGCTCATATCGCCGATCTCGTCGAGGAAGAGAGTGCCTCCGTCGGCCTGCTCGAATTTGCCCTTGTGCTGCTTGATGGCGGATGTGAAGGATCCTTTCTCGTGCCCGAACAGCTCGCTTTCTATCAGTTCGCCGGGGATGGCGGCACAGTTGACCTCGACGAAAGGCATCGCGCTGCGTTCGCTCTGCCTGTGGAGGCTGCGGGCGACAAGTTCCTTGCCGGATCCGTTAGGACCCTCGATGAGCACTCTGGCATCGGTTGGCGCGACCTTGTCGATGATGGCGCGGATGTGCTTCATAGGCTCAGATTCGCCTATCATTTCGCTTCCGCCGAAGACTTTCTTCTTGAGAATCTTGGTTTCCTTGACAAGGGAGACCTTCTCCGTCGCATTCTTTATGGTGATAAGTATGCGGTTGAGGTCCAGCGGCTTCTGGATGAAGTCAAAGGCGCCTTTCTTGATGCTCTCGACAGCGGTGTCGATGTCGCCGTGGCCGGAGATCATCACTATGGCGGCATCGCAGCCGTCGGCGACGAGCTTGTCCAGCACTTCCATTCCGTCCATTCCGGGCATCTTGATGTCGCAGAAGATCACATCATATTTTTTCTTTGCAACAAGGGCCAGGGCGGATGCTCCGTCTTCTGCGGATTCAACTTCGTAACCTTCATCGGAGAGGATTTCACCGAGGGAATTGCGGATAGCCCGCTCATCATCAACAATAAGGACTTTCATATCAATGCAAATATCTGCAAAATTCGTGACAAATAGGTATTTTTATTATCTTTGTTTGCGAAACCGAGGCCTATATGAAAATTCCGGACATCATCATCGCCATTGACGGCTGCTCATCCACAGGCAAAAGCTCGTTCGCTAAACTTCTTGCCGGCAAGCTTTCCTTCCTATACCTTGATTCAGGCGCGCTTTACAGGGGCGTGACCCTTTTTGCGCAGGAACAAGGACTCATATCCAAAGACAATGCCATATCAGACGGTCTCAAGAACGGATTGCCTGAGCTGGACCTTCATTTTGACGCCTCCGGCAAGCTCTGCATCGGTGAACGCTGCGTCGAGAAGGAGATAAGGTCTATGGAAGTGTCTTCGCAGGTAAGTCCGATATCGGCGCTTGCGTATGTCCGCGAATTCGTGGATGCCAGGCTTCACGCATTTGCAGCCCACGGGCGTGTGGTTATGGATGGCCGCGACATAGGGACGGCGGTGTTCCCAAATGCGGAATTCAAAATATTTATGACTGCCAGCGAGGAAGTGCGCGCGCGGCGCCGCTTCGACGAACTCGCGGCCAAGGGAGAAAACCCGAAGATGGAGGAGGTGCTCGCAAATCTGCGCGAGCGCGACTACATCGATTCGCATCGCGAAACACATCCTCTGTGCAAGGCGGCCGATGCCTTCGAGCTGGATAATTCCGAAATGACCTTCGGCGAAGAACTCGCCTGGGCTGTCGGTGTGCTTCAAGGAAAATTCAACGTATTATGATAAAGGTTGAAATAGACAGCAATTCCGGATTCTGCGGCGGTGTGATTCGGGCAATCGACACGGCAGAACGCTTCCTCTGGGAGCGTGACGGGCGTCTTTTCTCGCTGGGTGCGATAGTGCACAACGAAGAGGAGCTTGAGCGCCTGGGCGCAAAAGGCCTTGTTGCACTTGCCGGCGATGAAATCGACGATGTGGTGATGTACGGTGTTGAAACCATCCTTATCCGCGCCCACGGCGTGGCTCCTGATATTTACGACAAACTCCGCACAAAGGGTTTCGAAATCATCGACTGCACCTGCCCGGTTGTGCTGAATATACAGAAGCAGATACGCAGGAGTGCAGGTCAGGTCCTGATTTTCGGCAAGCACGGACATCCCGAAGTCCTCGGTCTGGTCGGGCAGAACAGCCGCGCGAAGGTCTTTGACAGCCTTGAACAGCTGGAGGATGCCCTGGCTGAAATCAACCCCGAAGAGCCGCTTGACGTCTTTTCCCAGACCACGATGAGCCCTGTCCAGTACAAAAGGGCCTGTGATATCATTTCCAGAGTAGTCCCCGGATCAAACATACACAATACCATCTGCAAGCAGGTCGCTTCGCGCCACGGTGAGCTGTCAACATTCGCCCGCGAACACGATGCCGTCGTTTTCGTGTCCGGCAGCCACAGCTCCAATGGAAAGGTCCTGTTCGATCTATGCAAATCTGAAAATCCGCGCACCTGGAGAGTCAGCGCCATAGAGGACATCAGGCCCGAATGGTTCAAGTCCGGCGACTTCGTGGGCGTGAGCGGCGCGACTTCAACACCGAAATGGCTTCTTGAAAAAGTGGCGGCGGCTATCGAAAATTTGCAATAGTAATGGATTTCAGTTAACTTTGCTGAGCTATACACGAATCAATAAACAATTAAGATATATCAATTTATGGCAACAACAGCTGATTTTAAAAACGGACTTTATCTCAAATTCAACGACAAGCCTTGTATGATCGTTTGGTTCCAGCACGTCAAGCCAGGCAAGGGCCCGGCTTTCGTAAAGACCAAGCTGCGCAACCTTGAGAACGGCCGCATCCTCGAGAATACCTTCACCGCAGGTGCGAAGATCGACACCATCGAGGTTGAGCGCCGTCCATACCAGTTCCTCTATGCCGAGGAAGATGGCTTCAACTTTATGCACGAAGAGACCTACGAGCAGATCCTTCTCCCTAAGGAGGTCGTTGACAACGCTGACCTTATGAAGGAAGGACAGCACGTCGAGATGATGTTCGTTGTCGGTGAGGAGAAGTGCCTTACCTGCGAGCTTCCTACATATGTAACCCTTGAGGTTACCTACAGCGAGCCTGCAGTGAAGGGCAACACCGCTTCCACTTCAGCCCTTAAGGAGGTCACCCTCGAGACTGGCGCCAAGATTATGGTTCCTCTCTTCATCGAGACCGGCGAGAAGATTACTGTCAACACAACAGACCGCAGCTACGGTCAGCGAGTATAAGATAAAACGAAAATTACACTTCTGACAGTCGGCCGGACCGACGTGAAATGGGTATGTGAAGGCCTGGGTGTATATGCATCCAGGCTGAAACATTATATTCCGTTTGACATTCTGGAGATCCCGGAACTGAAAAACGTGTCCGCGCTTTCCAGGGAACAGATAAAGGTAAGGGAGGGAGAACTCATCCTCAAGAATCTGAAATCGTCCGACGACGTGATGCTTCTTGATGAACACGGCAGGGAATTCCGTTCCGTTGAGTTCGCCAAAGTCCTTGAAGACAAGATTTCCCGTGGCGGGAAAGACCTCGTTTTCGTGATCGGAGGGGCGTACGGTTTCAGTGATGCCGTATATCAGAGAGCTGACGGAAAGCTGTCCCTGTCGAAAATGACCTACTCCCATCAACTTGTGAGAACGATTTTTGCAGAGCAGTTATATCGGGCTTTTACCATAATGAAAGGAGAGCCGTACCACCACGAATGAAAAGGCCGGAGAAAATAAGCGACATAGTATCCGCGGGACTCCTGATTCTGGGCGTCCTCGCGTTTGTGCTGGCATTCAGTACGCCGCGTGCGCCGGGCGACACTGCCGCGGCGGCCCGGCGGGCCCAGCGCAGGATCGCATCCAGGATGACAACGCTCGAGTCGCTCTCGGCAAAGGCTCTTGCCCAGGACCCTTCTGACTGGCTCGACCTTGGGCGTGTGCCGGAAGATATGGTCATTTACCGGTATTGTTCCGACACCCTCGAGTCTTGGGTGAACAAGTTCCCGCAGATCAACGATGATATCAAGCCCCGCCCGGAGTTCAGCGATATCATAACCCTCCGGGGTAGTCCGCAATCTCCTCTTCTGCAAGTCCGGGATTCGGTTTCGTATCTGAGCTTCGGCTCGAAATGGTATCTTGTCAAAGCCGTGTCAAAAGGCAATGTGAAGGTTATTTCCGCTCTTGAGATTGTCGACAGCCAGTCGGGGGGCTATAACGGAGTGAACCATCACCTCTGGGTGAACGAGAAATATTCGGTCCGTCCTCTTTCCGACAACGGCGGTTCTGCCGTGTATGTCGACGGACATCCGCAGTTCAAGATAGTATATGAATCCCTCGCCGGCAAGGCGAGCGCCAATCCTCTGATGGTTGGAATAGCCATTGTTCTGCTTGTTGCCAGCGGGATGCTGTTCCAGACGAGTAAGAATACGCTGCGCAGATACTGCATCGTGATCTCGGGAATGCTGCTGGCTGCCGTGCTGATCTATTTCTGGGGACGCTCCGCCCAGTGGGAGCTCCGTCTTTTCTCACCGACATTGTTCGCCGGAGGCGCTTTCCTATATTCGCTCGGTGCAGTGATAATCATCAATTTCGCGATTCTGCTTATGTCCGTCAGCACTTATGTGGCGCGCTCAAGCATAGTCGCGAGGTTTTCGGACAGGAAAGGGAAGGCCGGGGTTTTCGTCGCGACGCTCGCGACGGTTCTGCTCATCCTCTTTTATTCGCACATTGCCCTCAAGAGCATAGTCCTGAACTCAAGCATCTCTCTCGAACTTTACAAGCTCAGCGAGCTGTCGGCGTTCACGGGGCTGGTTTACCTTTCTTTCCTGACGATGCTCCTGAGCATCCCTCTCCTGCTGCAGCTTCTGCGGCCTTTCGCGAATGAGAAGTACGGTGTCCAGGCAGATTCGCTTTCCCGTCTGAGCCGGCTCTGTTTCTCTATCTTCATCGCTCTTTACCTTGTCCTGATCACTTCGGTGCTTGGATTCCGCAAGGAACAGAGCCGTGCCGAGATGTGGGCGTACCGTCTGGCGTTCGACCGCGACATCCGTCTTGAAATGAGATTGGAAAGGATTGAGCAGCAGATTGCCGACGATCCCGTGATATCAGCGCTTTCGGCCTTTGACAACACTGCCCAGACCATCGAGAACCGCCTTGCAAATGAGCATATGTTCCGCATCGACCAGGGCTATGATGTCGCAGTCTACGTGCTGAACAGCTACAGCAACACGCAACGCAATTTCGAGTTCTTCAATTCGCACGTGCGGGGCGGCATTCCTTTGTCGGAGAACTCACGTTTTCTGTACGTGAACCCCAACGGCGGCCACTCATATTACGCGGGAATATTCCTTTATTCCAACGAAAACGTCGGGATATCCACCGTCCTCATTACGGTCGAACCGCGTAATCTCAACGACATCAAGGGTTATTCGTCTATTTTCGGCATAACGCCACCGGGCAAGATCGTACTTCCGGCTGAATATTCCTATGCCCGGTATGACGAGGACAGGTTGCAGGTATTCAAGGGCAACTATGCGTTCCCGACAGAGCTTGACGCAGGGATGAAACGTCGTATTCACGAGGACCAGGTTTCCAAGCTGACCGCGGGCGGATACACACATTTCATCTTTACCCTTGGCAACGACGAAACCGTCGTGATTTCACGCCAGACATACAGCATAGTGAATTACCTTGTGGCCGGTGTCCTGCTCGCAATCCTGTTCTTCCTGATGTTCTCGCTGCTTACATATCCGCGCAAGCAGGAAGATGATTCCCGGGAAAGGAGCTATTACAAGTCCCGCATCTCTGCCGTCCTCCTGACTTCGCTGACCCTGACACTCGTGGCGATGGCGCTGGCCAGTGTCCTTTTCGTAAACAGCAGGAACGAGAGCAATCTCCAGACCATCATATCCGACAAGATCAGCTCGATATGTTCAATGATCGAGGCCGGCACGAAACCCGTGAATTCCATACGGGATATCCTGACCCCGGAATTCAATGAACTTCTGCACCGGGTCAGCATCAACACCAGCTCGGACATTACAATTTACGGACCATCGGGCAGGGTGGTGACCTCCACCAACCCTATGGCTCTGGAGCGTGCGAACCTCGGCTCGCGCATCGATGGCGATGCCTACAAGAACATTGTGCGCAATTCGCGGAGGTACTTCATCAAGAGGGAGAGGACCGGCTCTGTCAAGTATTATAATATGTATGCCCCACTCAAGAGCGCAAGCGGAAACGTCATAGGCATACTGTGCTCGCCATATACCGATGAGAGCTATGACTTCGAGAAAGATGCGGTCAACCACTCGATGACCATCATCACGGTGTTCCTGTTGCTGCTTCTGCTTGCCAGGTTCTCCGCCTCCACCATCATCGACAGGATGTTCAAGCCTCTGAGCGAAGTGGGACGGAAGATGACGGATACCAGTCTCGACAAGCTTGAACATATTCATTATGACCGTGAAGATGAGGTATCATCTCTGGTGGATGCATACAATCTGATGGTCACTGAACTTTCAGAAAGTTCCAAGAAGCTTGCCCAGGCAGAGCGCGACAAGGCCTGGAGCGGAATGGCCCGCCAGGTCGCCCACGAAATCAAGAACCCGCTCACCCCTATGAAGCTCCAGCTCCAGCGCATAATGCGGCTGAAAGCCAAGGGGGACGCTGAATGGCAGGACAAGTTCGACGAGGTCACCACCGTACTCCTCGACCACATTGACATACTGACCGACACGGCAAATGAATTCTCGACTTTCGCGAAGCTCTATACTGAGGAGCATACCGAAATCGACCTGGACAAGGTGCTTCAGGAAGAAATCGCGATGTTTGACAACAAGGGGCAGGTGAAGTTCGACTATTACGGTTTCCCGGGGACAATGGTGATGGGACCGAAACCTCAGCTGACACGTGTCTTTGTCAACCTTATCAACAATGCCGTGCAGGCCGTAGGCGAAAAGGAGGACGCACGCGTGGTGGTTGCGTTGCGCAACTCGTCGCGGGACGGCTTCTTTGACATTGTGGTGGAAGACAACGGGCCGGGTGTGTCTGACGAGAATGTGGAGAAACTCTTCACGCCTAACTTCACGACCAAGAACGGCGGGTCCGGACTCGGTCTTGCCATCAGCCGCAGCATTCTCGAGCGCTGTGGCGCCACCATCTCCTACAACAGGTCATTCACATTGGGCGGAGCCTGCTTCACTATCCAATATCCCAAGCCAGTATGATTAAGAGAATCCTGAAAATAGCGCTTGTCGCGTTGGCGATGGCAATCGGTCCTGGTGCCAAGGCACAGCCGGAGGGTTATGATGTTTTCTCTCCGATAGGGAAATATATAATGAAGGGCGATGCCGATGCGCTGTCGAAATGGTTTGCCGACAACCTGGAGATATCCATTCTTACGAATACCGCCGATGCCAGCCGCGCCCAGGCCCGGCAGATAGTAAAGGCATTTTTCGAAAACTACACACCACGCTCGTTCAGCATAACCCACACTGCCGGACGGGCCAACATGAAATATGCGCTTGCCTTTATGAATGCCGGCGGCGAAATGTTTATGGTGACCATATTCGCCTGTTCGAAAGGCGAAGACGGTTACCGCATACAGCAGTTCAAGATAGAAAGGGCGATGTAGTCCGACGGACTATTTCTGACGGCAGTAGATCTGGACCGGGCACCCGGTCAGGTTGAAGTTCTCGCGCAGTTTGTTCTCCAGGAACCTCTTGTACGGATCCTTTATGTACTGCGGCAGGTTGCAGAAAAATGCAAATGCCGGGAATTTCGTAGGCAGCTGGGTAACATATTTGACCTTTACGTATTTGCCCTTCCAGGCAGGCGGCGGGGTTTCCTCGATGATTGGGAGAAGGGCCTCGTTGAGGCGCGCGGTAGGAATCTTCCGGCTATAGTTTGCATACACTTCAGCGGCGGCGTCAAGAACGTTCTGGATGCGCTGCATCTTGACTACGGAGGTGAAGATGATCGGTACATCGTCGAACGGAGCCAAACGCTGGCGAAGGTTTGCTTCATAGTCGCGGAGCGTGTTGTTGTCCTTGACGAAGAGATCCCATTTGTTGACTACCAGGACGCAGGCCTTGCGGTTCTTCAGGATGAGGTTGAAGATGTTCATATCCTGGGATTCCATTCCTGTAGTGGCATCAATCATCATTATGCAGACGTCCGAGTGCTCGATGGCGCGGATTGAACGCATCACGGAGTAGAACTCAAGGTCTTCGTGAACCTTGGTCTTCCGGCGGATGCCTGCCGTATCGACAAGCATAAACTCGTGGCCGAACTGGTTGTAATGTGTCTCGATTGCATCGCGTGTGGTGCCGGCGACAGGGGTGACTATGTTGCGCTCCCGGCCGAGCAGTGCGTTGGTGAGGCTGGATTTCCCGACGTTAGGCTTGCCTATAATCGTGATGCGCGGCAGGCCGGCATACGGGTCTTCCATCTCTTTCTCTTCGGGGAGTATTCTTGCAATGGCATCCAGAAGGTCGCCGGTGCCGGTGCCGTTGGCTGAGGAGATGGCATAGACGTCGCCGAGGCCGAGTGAGTAGAACTGGTAGGTGTCGAACATCTTTTCGCCGGAGTCCACCTTGTTGACGCATAGGATGACAGGCTTCCTGGAGCGGCGGAGCACGTCGGCGATTTCGGAGTCGTAGTCTGTGATGCCCGTGCCGGCTTCGACCATAAAGAGTATTGCGTCCGCCTCATCGATGGCAATCTGGACCTGAGAGCGGATGGCGCTCTCGAAGACGTCGTCGGAGTTGGTGGTGTAGCCGCCTGTGTCAACGACTGAGAATTCACGGCCGCACCATTCGCAACGGCCGTAGTGACGGTCGCGGGTGACGCCAGCCGTGTCATCGACTATTGCCTGCCTCATTCCCACGAGGCGGTTGAAAAGTGTTGATTTGCCGACGTTCGGACGTCCTACAATTGCCAGTAATGCCATAATCTATCTGTTGAAGAGGCTGCAGTCCTTGCAGGCCTCGCTGTAATTGCCTGTGCACTTGCGTGCGTGGAGGGCGGCATCTTCGTCCTTGTAGCAGCGGATGCCGCGCTTGCGCATCTCCTCATTGGAGCCCACGTCGTATTTCGGAAAATCCTTCTTGCGGAAGATGATGTTGAAGCACATCCCCAGCACGCAGATTCCGACAAGGACGAGGGCTGCGAGGAAAACTTTCATTTAAAAAATAAAATCGTTGCTGATGGATTCGTAGTTGTACACCTTGTTGATGATGCTTGCGAACACTTCAGTCATCGATACGATCGTGATCTTGGAATCGTTTTCAAGCTCCGGGTGCGGCACGGTGTCGGTGATGAACACTTCTGTGAGGGCAGAGTTGTGTATGCGCTCTACGGCACCTCCTGAGAGAAGACCGTGTGTCGTGCAGGCACGCACGGAGGCGGCTCCCTTGCTCATCAACACCTCTGCCGCCTTGCAGAGTGTGCCGGCGGTGTCGATCATATCGTCCACGATGATGATGTTCTTGCCTTCGACATCACCGATGGCGGTGATGGAATCAACCACGTTGGCCCTTGCGCGCGTCTTGTGACAGATGATGACGCTTGCGCCGAGGTCCTTTGCGTAAGCGTTGGCTCTCTTGGCTCCGCCCATATCGGGAGCAGCGATCGCGAGATTGGAAAACTTGCGCTTGCGGATGTAAGGGATGAACACCTTGCTTGCATACACGTGGTCAACCGGGATGTCGAAGAATCCCTGAATCTGGTCGGCGTGGAGGTCGCAGGTCATTACGCGGTCAGCGCCTGCTGCGCGGAGCAGATTGGCTGCGAGTTTGGCGCCTATGGCTACGCGCGGACGGTCCTTGCGGTCCTGGCGGGCCCATCCGAAGTAGGGGATTACGGCGATGACCTTGTCGGCAGATGCCCTCTTGGCGGCATCTATGCAAAGGAGCAGTTCCATAATGTTGTCTGCGGGCGGTACGGTCGACTGGAGGATGTAAACGGTTGCGCCCCGGACGCTGTCGAGGAACTGAGGCTGAAATTCTCCGTCGCTGAACTGAGAAACCTTGAGGTCTCCAAGCTTGATTTCCGGCTGGTCGGCAGGCTTGTGTGCGTTCAGATGTTCGATTACTTTGCTTGCAAAGTCCTGTGAGGCCCTACAGGCGAACAATTCCATTCTATGCGAGTGTAACATCGTGTTTTATAAGTTGTTAAGTATATTCTCAATGTATCCGAGAATTTCTTCCTTGCCCTTCCCGGACCGGGCCGAACTGCAGAACATCGGCGGAAGCTCCTCCCACTGCTGCAGAAGTATTTCCTTGTCGCGCTCGATCTGTGCGGCGAGGACATTCGGCCCCTGTTTGTCGCATTTTGTGAAGATCAGCGCAAACGGTATGCCGTGCTCGCCCAGTTCGGCGATGAAGTCGGTGTCAATGCGTCCGATGTCGTGACGGGAGTCAATCAGGACGAAGAGCTGTACAAGCTCCCTGGAATTCATTATGAAATCCTTTATGACTTCAGCCAACTCGTTCCGCCCTTTCTGTCCCATCTTGGCATAGCCGTATCCCGGGAGATCCACAAGATACCACTCGTCATTGATCAGAAAGTGGTTTACAACCTTCGTCTTGCCGGGGGTGGATGATGTCATCGCGAGCTTGCCGTTGTTGCACAACTTGTTGATCAGCGACGACTTGCCTACGTTAGACCGCCCTATGAACGCGAATTCCGGCAAGGTCCTCTTCGGCTTCTGCGATACGCGGGTGCTGCTGCCTGCGAATTTGGCCTCGGAGATTTTCATCGGGAAAACTACTACTTTAAATAACGCACAAAGATAACTATTTTATTTTGTTTTATTTGCCTATATTTGCACCGGTTAGTAGTAAAATAATATGCTTAGCAAGAAAGTTTCCAAGAAACTGGAATCGCTCCAGACCCCGTTTTATCTCTATGATATGGACCTTCTCCGCCTCACTCTCGAAAGTGCGGTGAGTATGGCCGCACGATATGGCTACGTCCTCCATTATGCGATCAAGGCGAATTATGACCCGCGGGTCTTGGCCCTGATAAAGGAGTACGGCTTTGGCATCGACTGCGCCAGCGGGAACGAGGTGGCCTGTGCGATAGAGGCCGGCTTTGATCCAAAGAAAATAGTGTATGCAGGCGTGGGCAAGCGTGACCACGAGATGAAATATGCCATAGAGAAGGGCCTTTATGCAATCAACTGCGAATCCATAGAGGAACTCTATGTCCTTAATGATTTTGCCGCTGCGGCAGGGAAGACCGTCGATGTGGGACTTCGTGTGAATCCGGACATCGACCCTATGACAAACCACTGCATCGACACCGGCCAGGCTGACAGTAAATTCGGTATCTCATACGAGGAGATACTTGCGCGTGCAGAGGATATCAAGTCGCTCAAGAATCTCAACGTGAAGGGTATGCATCTCCATATCGGATCGCAGATCCGCGAGCTCCACGTCTTCGAGTACCTCTGCGACAAAGTCAACGTCATAGTGGAGAATCTCGTGAAACTCGGATTCAAGCTTGACTATGTCGATGTCGGCGGCGGGCTCGGAATCAATTATGATATGCCTGAAAACGAGCCTGTACCCAACTTCGCTTCCGTTTTCGCCATCATCAATTCCCATCTGAAAGTTGGCGGCCGCGAAGTGCATTTCGAATTCGGACGCGCAATCGTGGGCGAATGCGGTGAACTTATCACCCGTGTGCTCTTCAACAAGACCACGGCAACGGGCCGCAAGCTCGTCATTGTGGATTCCAGTATGACGGAACTCATCAGGCCTGCGCTTTACGGAGCTTATCACAGCATCGAGAACATCACTTCGACTTCCGACAAGAAGGAGCGTTATACGATAGTGGGCACGGCCTGCGAATCCACCGATGTCTTCAACGAGAGCCTGGCTCTCCCGGAGACCAGGCGCGGCGACCTTCTTACAATCAAGTCCACAGGCGCTTACGGGCAGTCGATGTCCTCGCGGTACAATCTTCACGACCTGCCACGCTCTGTCTACAGCGACGAGTTGTAGAAGAAATGAGAATAATCTGACGGCCCTGCGATCTGCGGGGCCTTTTTTTAAAAAATAATTCTTACTTTTGTTTTTTAGAATATTTAATAATTGCCCGGGGCCATGGATGCCATAGATCTGCTTACACTTCAAAGACTTCTGAAGGAGGGGATTGAAGACCTCTTTCCGAATCGTGTCTGGGTGAAGGCGGAGATAGCGTCTATGCAACTGAAAGCCAATGGTCATTGCTATCTTGAGCTTTGCCAGGATTCCGGCAGGGGCGTTGTTGCCAAGGCCAAGGCCATAATCTGGAAGAACCAGCATTTCCCCCTCTCCCAGCATTTCAGAAACGAAACGGGCGCCGACTTACGCGCGGGTATATCTGTACTCGCGCTCGTGCAGGTGAATTACAGCGAGCTGTACGGCATCTCCCTTGTCATAGAGGATATCGATCCGGCGGCCACTCTCGGTGAGGCGGAACTGAAACGCAGGCAGACGATAGAGAGGCTTGAGGCCGAAGGGTTGCTTGACAGACAGAAGCGGCTTGAAATGACCGGGCTGCCTTACCGTCTGGCGGTGATTTCCGCAAGGGACGCCGCAGGTTTCGGTGACTTCAGGCGCCATCTTCTTGAAAACGAGTATGGATTTGCGTTCGATGTCCGGCTCTTCGAGGCCACGATGCAGGGTGCGGCTGCCCCGGAATCCATAATCGGTGCGCTGAGGCGCATACAGGATTCCGACAGCAGCTTCGACGCCGCCCTGATACTCCGCGGCGGCGGATCTGCGCTCGATCTTGCCTGCTTCGATGACTATGAGCTCTGTCTCGGCATAGCAAATGCAGATATCCCCGTCCTGACGGCGATCGGCCACGACAGGGACTACCACGTTGCAGATATGGTCGCATTTGATTTTGCCAAGACGCCCACGGCGCTGGCAGATGTGTTCATTGATGCCGTGGCCTCCGAGGACGAACGCATCACATCCTGCGCCACCCGCCTCCGGCTGGCGCTGCAGGGCAAGCTTTCGGCTATGTCGTCAGCGCTGGACGTTCTGCATAACCGTATCCTCTCGGCAGACCCGCGCAAGATTCTTGAACGCGGCTATTCCCTCGTAACCGACGTGAACGGGGTCGTCCGCAAGGAATGCAGAGGGATAATGACCGGAGATACGCTTAAAATATATTTCTCCGACGGGGAAATCAAAGTCAAGGTCCTATGATGGAAAATTTTGATTATGCCGAAGCTCTGAAGGAGCTGGAAAATATTGTGCTGAAGGTGGAGGATCCATCCACCGGCATCAATGACATAGACAGATTGATCAGGCGGTCGGATGAACTGGTTGCCGGATGCCGCGAGTATCTCAGAACCGCCAGAGAAAAACTTGAAGCCCTATGATCAGAAAGATATACGAAACGGATCCCTGGCTGATTCCGAACCGGGATGCGATTGATGCGCGCCACGCCCGGATACTTGCCGACAAGGAAAAACTTGCCGGCAGCAGGGCCCTCTCGCGGGCTGTAAACAACCATATCTATTACTCGCTTCATCACGAAGAAGGGAAGTGGGTGATCCGCGAATGGGCCCCCAATGCCACACGCATTTACCTGATAGGCGATTTCAACAACTGGCAACGCACGAAATCGTATGCCTTCACGCCTGTAGGCGGCGGCAATTGGGAGCTTGCGCTTCCTGAAATGATGCTCCACCACTGCGACCTCTACAAACTGTGGATAGAGTGGCCCGGAGGCGCTGCCGAACGTCTGCCTGCCTATGTCACGCGTGTGGTCCAGGATGCGGAAACCAAGGTTTTCTGCGCCCAGGTCTGGAATCCCGAGCCGTATGAGTGGAAAAGTGATTCTCCGGGAAAGGTCAAGAACCCTCTGATATACGAATGTCACATCGGTATGAGTTCCGAAAAGGAGGAAGTGGCAAGTTTTGTCGAATTCAAGGACGAGGTGCTGCCCCGTGTGCACAGGCTTGGCTACAATGTGCTTCAGATAATGGCTCTGCAGGAGCATCCGTACTATGGGTCGTTCGGCTATCAGGTCTCGAATTTCTTCGCTCTGAGTTCCCGGTTCGGTACTCCGGAGGAATTCAAGGCGCTGGTCGATGCCGCCCACGCCCTCGGCATTGCCGTTATTATGGACATTGTGCATTCACACGCTGTCGAGAACGAGGCTGAAGGCCTGTCACGCCTTGACGGACACGATGACCTTTACTTTTACAAGGGGGCTCAGGGCCACCATCCGGCCTGGGGGTCGCGTTGCTTTGACTATGGCAAGGACGAGGTCAAATATTTCCTTCTTTCCAACTGCAAGTACTGGATGGAGGAGTACAGGCTCGACGGCTTCCGCTTTGACGGAGTGACCAGTATGATCTACTGGAATCATGGCCTGGGCGTCGACTTCGGCTCCTACGACCTTTACTTCAACGACGGTGTGGACGAGAGTGCGGTCAGCTACCTTGCACTCGCCAATATGCTGATCCACGAGATAAATCCGGATGCGATAACCATAGCCGAGGATGTAAGCGGAATGGCGGGACTCGCCGCTCCGTTCGAGGCCGGCGGTATCGGCTTCGACTACCGTATGGCGATGGGCATCGCCGACCACTGGATAAAGTGGATCAAGGAACTTTCCGACGACGAGTGGAGTATGGGCGGCATCTGGTGGGAGCTCACAAACAAAAGGACCGACGAGAGGACGATCTCGTATGCCGAATGCCACGATCAGGCTCTTGTCGGGGACAAGACTCTGATTTTCCGCCTCATCGACAAGGAAATGTACTGGGGGATGAATCTCGACTCGCAGAACCTGCTCGTCGAGCGCGGCGTCGCCCTGCACAAGATGATACGTCTAGTCACCCTCGCCACCTGCGGCGGAGGGTATCTCAACTTTATGGGCAACGAGTTCGGCCATCCGGAATGGATAGACTTCCCTCGCGAAGGGAACGGCTGGTCATACAAATATGCCCGCCGCCAGTGGTCCCTTGCCGACAACAACCTTCTCCGCTACAAGGCGCTGATGGCTTTTGACGCGCAGATGATAAACTATTTCAAGAAAGAGGACATCCTCGCCGATGAGCCTCAGCAGCTGTATGTCGATGAAGAAAGAAAAGTTTTGATTTTCAAGCGCGGAAATAGTATCTTTGCATTCAATTTCAACCCGGTTGCGTCGTTCGAGAATTTTTGCTTTTTTGCACCGGACGGAAAATACGCTATGGCGTTCAATTCCGACGAGCGTAAATTTGATGGATTCTCACGCCTCCAGGCCAACGAGAAACACACCACATTGGACGGAAGATTATCTCTCTATCTCCCTTGTAGGTGTGTTTTGGTTTTAAAAAAATTATAAGGCGAAATGGCTTTTCTGAAATTCAACAAGTCTGAACTGGTCAACCTCTCCTATTCGCTGAAGAGGGAGGTTCTCGGGTCCAACAAGACCGGAGCCTATTGCAACACCTCGATCATCGGCTGCAACACCCGCCGGTATCACGGTCTGCTGGCTGTCACTCTCGACCGTTTCGGAGGGGACAGGTTCCTGCTCCTTTCCGCGCTCGATGAGACCCTTATCATCGGCGGCAAACGCTTCAATCTCGGAATTCACTGCTATGGTGACATCTATGAGCCGAGAGGACACAAGTACATTGTGGACTTCGAGGCCAATCCTGTTCCGAGAATCACCTTCAAGGTGGGCGAGGCCGTCTTCCGTAAAAGTCTTCTGCTGGCTCCGGACAAGGACCAGGTGCTGGTCAAATACGAGCTCCTGGAGTCTTCTCTCCCGGTTGTCCTTCAATTCAGTCCGTTCCTGGCCTTCCGCAATGTGCACGCCCTGACTCACCAGAACGCCGACGCACAGACCGAAGGTACTGAAATCAAGAACGGTATGGCATATCGTCTCTATCCGAATTTCCCGTCACTGAACATCCAGGTCAGCGATTCGAAGGCGAAGTTCACGGAGACCGGCAGCTGGAATCTCGGCATCACTTATTCCGATGAGTTCCGTCGCGGCTTCGACTGCCGGGAGGATCTGTTCGTGCCCGGATATTTTGAACTCAGGCTGTCTCCGGGACGCTCTGCCGTGGTGTCCGCCTCCCTCAGCGAGGAAGATCCCGCCGGATTTGTCAAGAAATTCAATTCGTGCCTCAGGAAGAAGGGCAGCGCCGCCGATTATCGCGACCAGCTCCGCCGTTGCGCGAACCGGCTTATTATCGATCATAACGGCAGGAAGAAAATCAATGCGGGCTTCTCCTGGATGTATACGGGCCTGCTGCGCGAAACCCTCCAGGCCCTGCCAGGCCTGGCTCTCTACGGACTTGATGACCCTGCACAGTTCGAGGAGATTCTCGACAACCTCATTTCCGATGAACAGGAGCGTCTGTTCCGCCGTACCACCCAGGCGGAGGCTCCGTTGCGCCTCGCCCTCGTGCTCCAGAAATATATCGACTATGGTGCGGATGAGGAGAAAGTCTGGAAAAAATACGGCCCGACTCTCAAGGGCATAATCGAAAGCTATCTTCCGGGCGAACGCCGCGAGGTGTCTATGCATCCCAACGGACTACTCTGGGCCCAGATGGACGGGGTGGCATTAAGCTGGATGAACGCATATATTGATGGGCGTGCAGTCACCGAGCGCGCCGGATACCAGGTGGAGACAAATGCCTTCTGGTATAATGCCATCTGCTTCGCGTTGGAGATGGAAATCAAATTCGGGGCAAAGAACGGCCGGTTCGTCAAGAAGTGGAACGAGGTTCGCGATATGGTGAAGGCCAACTACCAGAAGACTTTCTGGAATGGATCGCGCGGCTGTCTTGCCGACTATGTAGACAACGACGGCCAGAATCAGGACATCCGTCCTAATCAGCTCTACTCGTTGAGCGTCAAGTATTCTCCCGTTGATGAAGAACTTGCACCGTCGATTCTGCGCGTCATCGACAACGAACTCGTGACATCGAGGGGCATACGCACGCTTTCCCCGCGTGACTCCAGGTACAAGGGCGTATATGAAGGCACCCAGCACGAGCGCGACCTGGCCTACCATCAGGGATGCACCCGCCCGTTCCTTCTCGAACCGTATGCCGAGGTCTCGTTCCGCGTGAAGGGCCAGTCCTTCTGGAAGAAGGCCGAATGGCTTGCCGAAGGTTTCTACGAAGACCTCAACAAGCACGGTGTCGGAGCCTTCTCCGAACTCTACGACGGAGACCCTCCTCACGAGCCGCACGGCGCCATCTCATCGGCACTCAGCACGGCCGCATTGTTATCTGTAGAACATTTGTTGGACAAATATAAGGAGGATAAGAAATGAAAGTACTGATGTTCGGTTGGGAGTTCCCTCCACATATCGCCGGCGGCCTTGGAACCGCCTGCGAGGGCATAGTCAAGGGTTTGGCCCACAACGGCGTCGAAACCCTGTTCGTGATGCCGGCTGCAAGCGGTGACGAGGACCAGTCCGCCACCACCATCCTCGATGCCAGCGACGTTGCCGTGATGAATGTCAGCGACTCCGTCGATGAATTCCTCAACAAGGTCAAATTCCTCCAGGTGGATTCCAATATCGTCCCGTACGTCGATCCGGACGAATACTTCGAGGCCATCGAAAGGATGAAGAATGAGCAGGTACACGAGACCCTGGTAGGTTTCGGCCAGAAATTCAAGTTCTCCGGCAAATATGGAGCGAACCTGATGGAAGAGGTGTCGCGTTATGCCCAGGTCGGCGGCACGATAGCCTTGCAGCACAAGGACGAGTTTGACGTGATACACGCCCACGACTGGCTTACCTACCTTGCCGGCATTGCCGCCAAGGAACTCACCGGCAAGCCTCTTGTCGTCCACGTGCACGCCACGTCCTATGACCGCGGCGACGAGAAGCATATGGATTCGCGCGTACTGGCAATCGAGAGGCGCGGAATGGAATGTGCCGACCGTGTCGTCACCGTCAGCGACCTTACCAGGAATATCGTCATCAACAAATACGGCATCGATCCGGACAAGGTCGTGACTGTCCACAATGCTGTGGATTTCAGCGGACGGGAGGACATCGAGGTCGAGCGGGGAATCAGGGACAAGGTCGTCACTTTCCTCGGACGCATCACTTTCCAGAAAGGTCCCGAGTATTTCATAGAAGCAGCCGCCAAGGTTCTCAAGAGGACATCCAACGTGCGTTTTGTAATGGCCGGCAGCGGTGATATGATGAACCGCGCGATACGTCAGGTGGCGCGCCTCGGAATCTCCGACAGGTTCCATTTCACCGGATTCCTCCGCGGACAGGAGGTGCAGAAGATGTTTGCTATGAGCGACGTCTACATAATGCCTTCGGTATCCGAGCCTTTCGGCATCTCTCCTCTCGAGGCGATGCGCTCCAACGTTCCGTCAATCATCTCCCATCAGTCAGGTGCGGCCGAGGTGCTCAAATATGCGCTGAAGGTCGATTTCTGGGACGTTGATGCAATGGCGGATGATATTTACGCACTCCTCCAGTATCCCGCACTCGCGGAATTCGCGACCAAGCAGGGTTTCGATGAAGTCAACGAGCTCAAGTGGAACAACGCCACCGCAAAGCTCAAAGCAGTTTATGAATCAGTAGTCAATAAATAGATATGAAGAAGTCAATCTGCCTTTATTTCCAGGTCCATCAGCCAACCAGACTCCGTCTGTACAGATTCTTTGATATCGGCAAGGATTCGCATTATTACGATGATTATGCCAATAGAACTATCCTCAAAAGGGTGGCACAGAAGTGCTACCTTCCGATGAATGAACTCCTTCTGCAGGCCATCAAGGCCAACAAGGGCAAGTTCAAGGTTGCCTTCTCCATTTCCGGCTCAGCTATGGAGCAGTTCGACCGTTATGCTCCGGAAGTGCTCGACAGCTTCCGTGCCCTTGCCGATACAGGTTGTGTGGAATTTCTCAGCGAGACATATTACCACTCGCTTTCTTCTCTTGCCTCGGCACAGGAATTCGAGCATCAGGTGCAGATGCACAAACAGGCCATCGAGCACTATTTCGGCGTGACTCCGAAGACCTTCCGCAACACCGAGCTCATCTATTCCGACGCCATCGGCGCCGAGGTTCGCGAAATGGGCTTCACCACGATGCTCACTGAGGGCGCCCGTCACATAATGGCGTGGAAGAGCCAGAACTATTTATACAACAACGACTTCAAGAGCGACCTTAAGCTTCTTCTGCGCAATTACCAGCTCAGCGACGACATAGCTTTCCGCTTCTCGGACCAGAACTGGCAGGAGTGGCCACTCACCGCAGAAAAATATATCGGCTGGATCAAGGCTTCCGAGGGTGACATCGTGAACCTCTTTATGGACTATGAGACCTTCGGAGAGCACCAGTCAAGCACCTGCGGCATCTTCGATTTTATGAAATCGTTCGCAAACCTCGCATCAAAGGACAGCGGCCTCCAGTTCGTCACACCGGCAGAGGCGGGTCGGAAACTCGAGAGCGTGGGCGATCTCTCCGTTATGCAGCCTATTTCCTGGGCCGACGAAGAACGCGACCTTACCGCCTGGCTCGGCAACGACCTCCAGCAGGATGCGTTCAACAAGCTCTACCGTCTTGAAGAAAAACTTTCCATCCTGAACGACCCTTCCCTCTGGGCGGACTTCGGACACCTTCAGGAAAGCGACCACCTGTACTATATGTGCACCAAATTCTTCTCTGACGGAGAGATTCATCAGCGGTTCAACCCTTACAGTACACCGTATGAAGCTTTCATCAATTATATGAACGTCCTCAGTGATTTTATAATAAGAGTTAACAACGCAATAGCAGAAAAATAATATTTCAATTATGTACAAGAATCAAAGTGAATCTCCGCTCTGGAGGAGTGTGATGGTCACAAGACACCTTCCCGCTTCACTGTCCGGCCTTGAAACCCTGTGCAAGAACCTGTGGTGGTGCTGGAACGATGATGCAAAGGCTCTTTTCAAGTCCATCGATTCAGACCTCTGGCACAAGTCAGGCCACAATCCTATGGAGATTCTTGATAAAGTCAGTCTGAAAAGATACAACCAGCTCGCAGAAGACAAGAAATTCCTTTCCCGTCTGGCGGCCGTAATGGATAATTTCAACGCCTATATGGCGAAGAAGGCGGAAAGGACAGAGCCGTCCATCGGATACTTCTGCATGGAGTACGGCCTTGACACTTCTCTGAAGATCTATTCCGGTGGCCTCGGCATCCTTGCCGGAGACTATTTGAAGGAGACTTCCGATATGAATGTCAATCTCGTGGCAGTAGGTCTTCTCTACCGCTACGGCTATTTCAACCAGCGTCTCACCCCTCAGGGCAATCAGGTCGCGGACTATGTGCCGCAGGATTTCCTCAAGATTCCTGCAGAGCCGGTCTTCGATGAGAACGGAGCCTGGAAGACCGTGACAGTATCTATGCCCGGACGTACGATGACCGCCCGTATCTGGAAGGTCGCCGTCGGCCGAACTGACCTTTATCTGCTTGATACCGACTTTGAAGCCAACTCCCCTGAAGACCGTCAGGTCACCCATCATCTCTACGGTGGCGATTGGGAGAACCGTATGAAGCAGGAGATACTGCTCGGCATCGGCGGTGTACGGGCTCTCCGTGCCCTCGGCCTCAATCCGACAATCTATCATTACAACGAAGGCCACGCTGCATTCGCGGGTCTTGAGAGGCTCCGCGAGTATATGCAGAACGGCGGTTTCAGCTTCTACGAGGGGCTTGAACTCGTGCGCGCTTCCAGCGTCTTCACCACCCACACCCCGGTCCCTGCGGGACACGACGCGTTCACCGAGGACATCATAGGCAAGTATCTCGGCCACTATCCGCAGCGTATGGGCATCGACTGGCGCACGCTTATGAACCTTGGAAAGATCGATGCGGAAAACCGCGACGAGAAGTTCAGTATGAGCATCCTTGCGGCCAATATGTCGCAGAACGTCAACGGCGTATCGATGCTTCACGGCAAGGTGAGCCAGGATATATTCTCGAATATGTATCCCGGATATCTGCCTGAGGAACTCTATATCAGTTATGTCACCAACGGTGTGCACTATCCTACCTGGGCCGCAAAGGAGTGGAAGAAGATCTATGAACGCGTGTTCGGCGACGACTTCAAGTCCAGCCACTACGACAAGTCCTGCTTCGATGGCATCTACAACGTGTCCGACGAGGAGGTCTGGGCTACACGCAAACTGTTGAAGAAGGATCTGCACGACTCCATTCTCGAGCGTCTTCACAACCCTTCAGTTTGCGCGCACTACACTCCAAGCCAGATAGTGACTATTGCAGAACGTTTCCGTGACGACGTGCTCACCATCGGTTTCGCCCGCCGTTTCGCGACCTACAAGCGCGCGACCCTTCTCTTCAGCGACCTTGACCGTCTCGATGCCATCGTCAACAATCCGGAGCATCCGGTTCAGTTCATATTCGCCGGCAAGGCTCACCCTGCGGACGGAATGGGCCAGGACCTCATCAAGCAGATCGTTGAAATCAGCAAGCAGGACCGCTTCCTCGGCAAGATCTTCTTTGTTCCGGGGTACGACATCACGCTTGCCAAGAGGCTTGTGCAGGGTGTGGACGTATGGCTGAACAACCCTACCCGTCCTCAGGAGGCTTCCGGTACATCCGGCGAAAAGGCCGCGATGAACGGTGTAATGCATTTTTCAGTGCTCGACGGCTGGTGGGTCGAAGGCTATCGCGAGGATTCAGGCTGGGCTCTTCCTCTTGAAAGCACCTACGATGACAACAATTATCAGAACGAGCTCGACTCCGCAACTATCTATGCCACCATCGAGAACGAGATAGCCCCTGCCTACTACAACGTTGACAAGGCTACCGGACGTTCGAAGACGTGGATATCATATATCAAGAACACCGTCGCCAAGGTCGCCAGCAACTTCACGACCAACCGTATGCTCACCGACTACTGCAAGCAGTACTACGAGCCTCAGACAGCCCGTTATGGCGTGCTTGCTGCCGATGGCGGAAAAGTCGCCCGCGAGATTTCCGCCTGGAAGGGCCTGATGCGCGCGGAGTGGAACAACATCCGCGTGATTACGGCCACCGTCCCTGATTCTTCCTACGTGCTTTCTCCTGACGATCCGTTCCAGACCGTTGTCGAGCTCGACCTCGGCCGTCTGAAGCCGGAAGACGTCGGTGTGGAGATACTGTTCACCACCGTGGACGATAAGGGCGTCTTCCATATCCAGGAGGTCTGCGAACTCAACCTCGACAAGTATGAGAATGGTATCGCCACATATTTCGTTTCCATACTCCCTCAACGTACCGGTATGTACCAGGTAGGCACCCGCATTTTCCCGAAGAATGCGATGCTGCCTCACCGACAGGACCTTCCGTTCGTTAAATGGCTGTAGTAGCGACGGGATTCTTTGATGGTGTCCATCTCGGACATCAAAAGGTGATAGAGACCCTCGTCTCCTCGGCGCGGGAGCGCGCCGAGGAGTCGGTGGTCATAACCTTTGCACAGCACCCCCGCGTCGTTCTCGGACAGGATGCATCCAGACTCAGGTTGCTGACCACCCTTGATGAAAGGGTCGGGCTGATCAGGGCGCTTGGCGTAGACCGGGTGGAGGTGCTGGACTTTACCCTTGAGCTTGCTGCGCTTTCTGCCGCCGACTACCTCCGGGACATAGTGATCGGCAGATATGGCGGCACGGCGGTGGTCCTCGGTTATGACAACAGATTGGGCAGTGACTGCCTGACGACAGAAGGTGTCCGGGAGGTCGCTGCGGGGCTTGGGCTTGACGTGATTTGCTGCGGGGCTGCGGGTGATATTTCGTCAACCAGGATCAGGAAGGCGATTGAAGAGGGACGGTTTGAGGATGCAGAACTTATGCTCGGACGCAAGCTTTCGCAAAAAAGTTGACGGGTAATCCGAAAATTAGTATATTTGCAAAGAAACAGAAGGGTTCTGCCGTCGTGGCAGGACTCCTTTTTAATTGACACTACAGATTAATTCATATGGCAGAAGTACATTATATGAGCCAGGAAGGGCTCGATAAGATGAAGAAGGAGCTGGCTGAAGCTCTTGCACAGAGGCCGGTGATCGCCGCAGCCATTGCAGAGGCTCGCGAGAAGGGCGACCTTTCAGAGAATGCAGAATATGAGTCGGCGCGTGAGGCGCAGGGCCTGCTTGAACTCAAGATTTCAAACCTCCAGAACCTGGTGGCGAATGCCAAGGTTCTCGACAATTCCCAGCTGAGTACCGACAAGGTACAGATGCTCAACAGGGTCCGCGTCGAGAATATGCTTGCCCACAAGGAGATGGAGTTCACAATCGTGGGCGAGAGTGAGGCTGATTTTGCAGCCGGCAAGCTCGCTGCGACAACTCCTATCGCGAAGGCGCTCCTCGGCCACTCCAAGGGCGAGGTCGTTGAGGCGAAGGTCCCATCAGGCGTCCTGAAATTCAAGATTCTCGACATTACTTTCTAATCAATGGCAACAATATTCACTAAAATCGCGAAGGGCGAGATTCCTTCATACAAAGTGGCGGAGAACGACGGGTTCTACGCCTTTTTGGACATCAGCCCGCTGGCACTGGGCCATACCCTCGTAATTCCAAAGAATGTCGAGGATGACTATATCTTCAATCTTGACGGAAAGACCTACGAAGAGCTTTGGGCATTCGCCCGCAAGGTCGCCGTGGCACTAAAGGCTGCAGTTCCCTGCAAAAGGGTAGGTGTGGCAGTGCTCGGAATGGAAGTGCCTCACACGCACATCCACCTTGTACCTCTCCAGACCGAAGGGGATCTTGATTTTCGCAAGACCAGACCGAACATCGAAAAAGAGCAGATGGCACAGACGGCCGCTGCAATCCTTGCAGAATATGAAAAATTATAAGTTTATCCTGCTCGCGCTCGCAGCGCTGGGCATCGCATCCTGCGCAAAGCAGGCCAGAATCAACGGTACCGTGGACGGCGCCGCCGACAGTCAGATCGTGGTACGCAAACTTGATATGAACCAGTACAGCGTGCTTGACACGGTCAAGACAAAGGCTGACGGCAGTTTCTCCTATAAGCTTGATGTCAAGGAAGGGCAGCCTGAGTTCATTTATCTTTTTTACGGCGACACCAAGATTGCATCACTGCTTCTTGAAGCGGGCGAGACCGCAGGCGTGACGACGGACACCCTCGGTAAATATCAGGTTGTCGGTTCCGAAGGCTCCGCCAAGCTCGCGGAAGTTGAACGGAAATATGCAGATTTCCTTACCAGGATATACAATGCTCCGGATACGAAGGAAATGAGCAGGATATACATCGATTACTACCGCAATTGTGTCAAGTATGTCCTTTCGAACGCCAAGTCTCTCACGGCCATTCCGGTTCTCTATCAGGAGGTCAGTGCCGGTTCCCCTGTGTTCGCGCAGCATACCGATGCCATCATCTTCCGTCAGGTTGCCGATTCGCTCAAGACCGTTTATCCCGGATCACGTTATGTCCAGGCTCTTGAAAAGGAGACCGCTTCGCGTGAGCAGGTGCTTGCTGTGCAGACTCAGCTTTCTGCTGCTCAGGTCAACAATTTCCCTGATCTGAATATGACCGACATCAATGGAAACAAGGTTCGTCTCAGAGATGTCGATGCAAAGGTGATCCTCCTGCATTTCTGGACTTCGGCATCTGATGACCAGAAAATGCTCAGCCTCGAGTACCTCATCCCTCTCTATAAGGAATTCCACGACAGGGGTTTTGAGATTTATGCAGTCGGCATAGATCCTGACAAGGCGAGATGGGCCGGAGTCGTCAAGTCCCAGAACCTTCCTTGGATCAATGTGAACGATGGCCTCGGATCTTCTTCACCGAGCCTGCGCCTTTATAACATCGAGGGTCTTCCGACATCGCTGCTTATAGCTGACGGAGAAATCGACACCAACGATTTCAATGGTGCCGACGGCTTGAGGAAAGAGCTTGGGAAACTTCTAAAATAATTTCTTGCTGCTGACGGTGGCAACGAAATCCTTGAGATAGAAAGGTTCGAAGTACGCTGTGTCTTTGAACCTTTTTTCGTTGTACTCCTTCAAGGCCGGGGTGAGCATCGCGTCGGCGCGTGGACAGGCCTGCACGAATGAGGAGCCGTCTGAGGCAAGTATGTCCGCGCACTTCCCGGCACCGTCGCCGATGAAGAGGACGGGTCCTTCCGCCCTTTCCTTTGCGAAGCCGTTTTCATCGATCACGCGTGGTGCAATCTCTGTAAGGCGCTCGCCGGCAGTATTGTAGACGGCGCTGTAAACCTCCATCCTGCGGGCGTCGATCATCGGGATGACATATCTGCAGCCTTCAGGCAAAAGGCCTCCCTCGATGGCCTGCCATACGAGGATGTCGAGAGTGCATACGGCCAGGAGCGGGATGCCGGCTGCGAAACACAAGCCCTTGGCGGTTGAGGAACCTACCCGGAGGCCGGTGTACGAACCGGGACCTGCGCTGACGCAGACGGCGTCGCAATCTGATACTTTCAAACCCTGCTCCTGCAGTACTTCTGCGACATAGGGTGCGGTCATTGCCGCGTGTGCGCGCGGTTCACCGCTCTCCCGGCAGCTCACAATCTTTCCGTCAACAGCGAGGGCGGCGGAGCATAGCGAGGTGGATGTCTCAATAAGGATTATCTTAGACATTGGTCATTGTGGAAGCGGCTCCTTCAATTGCCGATGCTGCACTGTCAAGCAGGTTGCCGGCTCCGGAGACCAGGTTCTTCAGGTATGGGAAGATGAATTCGCCGCATCGCTTCAGCAGGTCGTAAACCACCGCGCCGTCGAGTTTTTCAGGCTTTACGAGGCCGAACTTTGAGTTGAGGGCTTCGAAAACCATAATGAGAAGTCCGAGGATGATGACTGTCTTAGCGATGGCGAAGACAAAGCCGAGAAGGCGGTTGAGCCAGGTTATTGACGCGGCATCGAATGCCCTGGTGATGAGCCTGCCTACGAAATAGAGAAGCAGGATCACCAGCACGGCGACGGCGATGAACGATACGATGTTCAGGACTTTAGGGTCGAGATGGATAAAGTTGGCGAGCCAATCGCTCATAAGCTTTGAAAACTTGAAGGCGGCCCACCCTCCCAGTATGAGGGAGAGGATGGAAATGACCTGGCTTACAAAGCCTTTGGAAATGCCCTGCACGATTGCCGGAATAAAGCAGCAGAGTAGAATAATATCCAGAATGCCCATTGTAAAAAAGCTTGGAATTGTTTACTTTTGTGAATTGATTACAAGGGCAAATTTAGCGAAAAAAGATGACTTTCAAAGAGTATAATGGACTTAACCTGGTGAGCGTGGGAAATGAAGTGCTCCAGAGGTGGAAGAAGATGAGTGCGTTCGAAAAATCTCTCGAGCTCCGTGACGGCGCTCCGGAATTCATTTTCTTTGAAGGACCGCCAAGTGCCAACGGTATGCCGGGTATCCACCACGTTATGGCCCGTTCCATCAAGGACGCCATCTGCCGCTACAAGACCCAGACCGGCTTCAAGGTCCGTCGCCGCGCCGGATGGGACACCCACGGCCTTCCGGTCGAGCTCGGTGTAGAAAAGAAACTCGGCATCACAAAGGAGGATATCGGCAAGACCATTTCAGTCGGGGAATACAACAGGACCTGCCGTTCCGAGGTTATGAAATACACCGCCGAATGGCGCAACCTCACCGAACGCATCGGCTATTGGGTGGATATGGATGACCCGTATATCACGTACGACAACCGATACATCGAGACTCTCTGGTACCTTCTCAAGGATATCTACGGCAAGGGCTATCTCTACAAGGGAAAGTCGATCCAGCCGTACAGCCCTGCGGCGGGAACAGGCCTCAGCTCACACGAACTCAACCAGCCGGGCTGCTACCGCGATGTCAAGGACACCACCTGCTGCGCCCAGTTCAAGGTTGTCGGAGAAGAGGATCTTTATTTCCTCGCCTGGACCACTACCCCGTGGACGCTTCCTTCCAACACGGCCCTCTGCGTAGGTCCCAACATCGACTACGTCAAGGTGCGCAGCGCCAATCCGTACACCGGAAAGCCTGCTACATATATTCTCGCCCAGGCGCTTGTAGGCTCCTGGTTCAACGACAAGGTGCCTTATGAGGTGCTTCCTGGTACTTTCAAGGGTACAGAACTCGCCGGAATGAAGTACGAGCAGCTCATCTCCTGGTTCCGTCCGGATGAGGGCGCATTCAAGGTGATTCTCGGCGACTATGTCACCACGGAGGATGGTACGGGTATCGTGCACATAGCTCCGACTTTCGGCGCCGATGACGCCAAGGTCGCGAAGATTGCCGGTGTGCCGGGCCTTTATGTAACCGACAAGGATGGTGCCCCTCAGGCTCAGGTTGACCCTCAGGGACGCTTCTACCGTCTGGAAGACCTCGCCGCCGGATATGTTGCAGAGCGTGTGGACCCAAGCTATTCCGAATGGGCGGGACGTTATGTGAAGAACGCATATGACAGCACCCTCGCTGCCGACGCTCCTACACTCGACATCGACATCTGTGTGATGCTAAAGGCCGGGAACAAGGCATTCCGCATAGAGAAGCACACGCATACATATCCTCATTGCTGGCGGACGGACAAGCCGGTGCTTTATTATCCGCTCAATTCGTGGTTCATCAAGGCCACTGCCGTTCGCGAACAGATGATGGCTCTCAATGAGGGCATCACCTGGAAGCCGGAAGCCACCGGTACGGGCCGTTTCGGCAAATGGCTTGAGAACATCCAGGACTGGAACCTCAGCCGGAGCCGCTACTGGGGCACCCCTCTCCCTATCTGGCGTACTGAAGACGGCAGGGAGGAAATCTGCATAGGCTCGATTAAGGAACTTTACAACGAGATCGAAAAAGCCCTTTCTGCCGGTTTTATGAAGGAGAATCCTTTCAAGGCAGCCGGATTCGACCCTGACGATATGTCGAAGGAGAACTACGACAAGATTGACATACACCGCCCGTACGTTGACAACATCTTCCTTGTCAGCCCGAGCGGCAGGAAGATGGTGCGTGAGACCGACCTTATCGACGTGTGGTTCGATTCCGGTGCGATGCCTTATGCCCAGACGGGCCTCCGTGGCAAGAATTCGCCTGATTTTGGCAGTACCGCCGACTTTATCGCAGAAGGCGTTGACCAGACGCGCGGATGGTTCTACACCCTCCACGCAATCCATACTATGGTCAGCGGCACTCCTGCATTCAAGCGGGTCATCTCCAACGGGCTTGTCCTCGACAAGAATGGTGACAAGATGAGCAAGCGCCTCGGCAACGCGGTCGATCCGTTCAAGGCCCTCGACACTTATGGCGCCGACGCCCTCCGCTGGTATATGCTCACAAACGCTCAGCCTTGGGACAATCTCCGTTTCGATGAGGCGGGTGTCGATGAGATCCGTCGCAAATTCTTCGGAACCCTTTACAACACATACTCCTTCTTTGCGCTTTACGCGAATGTGGACGGCTTTGATCCGGATGCGGCTGCCGTTCCGTATGCAGAGCGCCCCGAGATCGACCGGTGGATAATATCGCTTCTCAACAGTCTTGTCAAGGATGTCCGTGCCGCATACGAGGATTATGACATAACCCTTGCCGGCCGTCTCATCCAGGATTTCGTCTGCGATCACGTGTCCAACTGGTATGTGCGCCTGAACCGCAAGCGCTTCTGGGGCGGTGGCCTAACCGACGACAAGCTTGCCGCTTACCAGACACTCCTTGAGGTTCTCCGGAAGGTTGCTGTCCTTGCGGCTCCTGTCGCTCCGTTCTTTATGGACCAGCTGTGGCTGGACCTCTGCCCTAAGGCTGAATCCGTCCACTTCGAATCTATGCCGGAGGCGGATGCCGGGCTTATCGACAAGGATCTGGAGGAACGGATGGAACTGGCCCAGAAGGCAACCTCAATGGTGCTTGCGCTCCGCCGCAAGGTGAACATCAAGGTCCGCCAGCCTCTTTCCAAACTTGTCATCCCTGTCCTTTCTGACGAGGTCCGCAGGCAACTTGAGGCAGCCAGGGACATACTCCTGGCAGAAGTCAATGTCAAGGAGGCGGAGTTTATCTCCGACACCACCGGTATCATTACAAAGAAGATCAAGCCAAATTTCCGCACGCTCGGCAAGAAATACGGCGCCCAGATGAAGGGCATAGCCGCGGCTTTCGGTACATTCGACCAGAAGACCATCGGCGATATCCAGTCTGCCGGCACATATACGCTGGACATCAACGGAACAGCCGTCACACTGGACCCCGAGGATTATGAAATCATATCCGAGGATATGCCGGGCTGGCTTGTCGCATCGGAAGGCGCTCTCACCATAGCCCTCGACATCGAGGTCAACGACGCGCTCAGGGCCGAAGGCGTTGCGCGCGAGCTTGTCAACAGAATCCAGAACATCCGCAAGGACAGCGGATTTGATGTCACTGACAAGGTGGATGTGCTGATATTCGCCGACGGCGGTGCCGCAGAGGAGATCTCAGCATCCCTTGCTTCATACGAAACCTATCTCGCATCCCAGACTCTGGCCTGCAGTGTTGGGCTCAAGCCGCTTGGCGAGGCCGGCGGGAACGCTGTTCCCGTTGAATGGGACGAGGATGAAATAAAGATTACAGTAACCCGAAAAATTATTTAACTATGGCAGAGAAACTCCGTTACTCTGATGCCGAACTCGAGGAGTTCCGTGTCATCATTGTCGATATGCTCGACAAAGCTAAGAAAGAGTACAACACTCTCCGCGAGGTCGTGATGCACAACGGCACTAACGACATTGAGGATACTTCTCCGTCCTTCAAGACCGTCGAAGACGATGGCGCAAACCAGCTCTCAAAAGAAGAGGCCAGCCAGATGGCTCAGCGCCAGTACAAGTTCATCCAGAATCTTGAGGCTGCACTTGTCCGCATCGAGAACAAGACTTATGGCATTTGCCGTGTGACAGGCAAACTTATCCCTAAGGAAAGGCTCCGTCTCGTACCTCACGCCACTCTTACCGTCGAGGCAAAGGAGGCTCTTGCCAAGTCCGGTAAAAATTAATATATGAAAATCTCCCGGGGAAGCAGGCTTATTGTTCTGGGTCTCATTCTTGTCGTCATTGACCAGGTCATCAAGGTCCTGGTCAAGACGAATATGTCTCTTGGAGAGCGGATGCCCCTTATCGGCCAGTGGTGCCAGCTCTGCTTCGTGGAGAACGAGGGAATGGCATTCGGAATGGCTTTCGGGGGAAAGATAGGCAAGTTCTGCCTTTCTCTTTTCCGCGTTGTGCTGTCCGGCTTCCTTATATGGTGGATACGTTCGCTCGATAGGAAATCCACTACTCCGACCGGGGCTCTTGTGGGGCTGACCCTGATCACGGCAGGCGCGGTCGGCAATATCATAGACTGTTATTTCTACGGCATCATCTGGGATTATGCGCCGTTTATGTTCGGCCGTGTCGTGGATATGTTCTGGTTCCCGATCATCCGTACTGCAGAGAAGGTGATATTCTTCAGTCCGGTATTCAATTTCGCTGATTCCTGTGTGACCGTAGGTACGATTTATCTCATTCTGTTTCAGTGGAAATTCTTTTTGAAGGATGAAAAGAGCTGAAATGCTTTCGTCTCCTTGCATTCCTTCTGCTTTTTTGACTTGCGCGGCTTGCTGACGGGAAGGTCGTCGTAGATTGCTTCTGCTATGCCGCACAGCTCGCCCGCGGACATCCCGTCAGGAATGATGTAGAAGAGCTTGCTCCCGGGGAAGAGCTCCCGCTTTTCAGCGTTCGGTAGGATGCGTTCTATGGTCGGTCCGGGCTCCAGCAACAGCTGGTCGTCTCCGATGAACCCCAGTACCTTGCCGGCCATATGTATGACATATTCGCCCATCATCGGGCGGATGGTCACGACATCCAGACGAGCGAATTTGTCTTGTA
>JAZLGQ010000039.1:0-7694 GCA_045616385.1 Candidatus Cryptobacteroides sp. | reverse complement strand
AATATTTACGTAAGCGAAGATCCGGTCGACGGATATCTGACATACAGGCTTATCGAACCGTCCTTCCAGATGTGGCACGAGGTAAGCATAATGGAGCGATGCATCGAGAATTTTGACGAAACAACCGTCTGTGACTACAAGCACACCGACAATGCCTGTATGAACTGCCACACCCACGTGCAGCAGCGGGGCGACCTGTCTTTCTTCTATATCCGCGGCCCGCACGGTGGTACGATTCTCAATCGTGACGGAAAACTCCGCAAGCTCACGCTAAACGCTCCGGGGATGCTGTCTGGTACCGTATATGGTGAGATTCATCCGTCAGGCCGTTTCGGCGTTTTCTCCACCAATATAATCCTGCCGAGTTTCCACACGATGACCCGGAACAGGATGGAGGTATATGATTCCGAGTCGGACCTGACAGTTGCTGATTTTGACAACAACAGAATGATCAACCTTCCGCACGTTGCAGCCCCCGACAAACTCGAAACCTTCCCTTGCTTCTCTGCGGACGGCGAATATGTGTTCTATTGTGTCGCAGATACCGTTTCCCTTCCGGACGACGTTGAAAATCTCAGATACTCCCTCGTGCGTGCCGCTTTCGACAGCGGAAGCGGTGAGATATCGGATCAGGTCGATACCGTCTGGAGCGCCTCCGCTCACAATGGTTCCGTATGTCATCCGAAAGCGTCGCCTGACGGCAGGTGGCTGATGTTCACGGTTGCGGATTATGGCACATTCCCGATTGACCACAGGGAGAGTACCATCCGGATGATTGATCTGGAAACAGGGGAATTGAATATGCTGGCCGGTGTCAAGAAGGATGACTCCGGTTCGGATACCTACCACAGCTGGTCTTCGGACGGAAAGTGGTTCGTGTTCGCCAGCAAAAGAGGTGACGGGCAGTTTTCCAAGCCGTATTTCTGTCATCTTGATTCTGACGGGAACCCTTCAAAGCCATTTGTGCTTCCGCAGAAGTCATCCAGGTTCTACGAACTCAATCTGAAATCCTTCAATGTTCCTGACCTTGGCAGCAGCTCAATCGGAATCACTGTCAAGGATTCTAAGGCAATGTTCGACGCTCAAAGCGAAGTGTTTGAATGAGACGGTTTCTCCTGCTGGGCATCGCTCTGTTGTCTGCGTTGACGCTGTCTGCGCAAAGTTTGAAACTGAACAACGGTCTGTTCTTCGGGTCTCGCGACTCCGAAGTGCACCTGTATGACGGTGATAACGGATTCAGCATCACACGTGGCAGGACTCCGTTGTCATACATTGGCGGACTGTCCTTATCCCGTGACCTGACGGTGTATAAAGTGGAGGCGCGTCATCCTGACCTGGCAGGAGATAAAATTGAAATCCGGCTGGGCGATGGTGAATATTCATTATTCGTCAAAGGTGAATCCAGGGGGGCGGGTGTGTCGGTGTCCGTTTTTCTGACTGAACCCTTGCCGCAGTCTCTTGAGGGCAGGATGTCTTTTGCCATCGTATTGCGTCCGGATCTGTTCCTTGGAAAGAATTGCTTCATAGATGACCGTCCACGCACGATTTCAGACCGGAAATATACAGGAAATTCACTTGTGTTGCTTCCTGAGAATGCAGAAATGCTTGTCAGGGTTACATCTGCCTCTGGATTTTCGCTTTCTGGCGGAGATGACGGCGTGCTGCTGGAGTCGCCTATCCCTTCCGGAAGGACGGGCAGTGTGGTTGAATGGCTCATCGAACCGTCCGGCGAATCGTCCCCGTCCCGCGTCCCGCCTCCGGATGTCTCCCATATCGGGTATCTTTCCGCCCAGACCAAAAGGGCGGTTGCCAAAGTGCCAGAAGGCAAGGTGCCGGACCAGGCAAATATTTATAGGATAAATTCCGAGGGCTACAGGCAGCTTGTCTTGTGTGCGGACGTGATGGTCTGGCCTGAGCCTGAAGACGGGTACACTTATGCAATCGCTGATTTCAGCGGAGTCCGTGCGTCCGGCCTTTATTGTGTTGAATTCGGAGAGATTCTCTCTGACGCCTTCCCCGTTGACACCGAGATATGCCGGGGCGAGTGGCGTAAGGCATTGCCGGCACTTCTTCGGTGTGATATCGACGAGAAGTATGCAGCTGATGCCGCGATGTCTCTTGTACGCCTTTGGGAGACATTCCGCCCCGAAGATGATACGGATGGAGACGGGGCCCCGGATGTCCTTGCCGCATTGCAAAAGTGCCTTGATGTCCTTCTTCGCAATGAAAATGCCGCAGACGCTGAGGCATTGGCTGCCGCAGGCCGCGTGTTGGGGGATCGCTGCCCGTCCGAGGCCGCCCTTGCAATCTCCAGGGCGCAGGGCTCGAAGGATCCCGCTGTGGCTATGCAACTTTGGTTCGCTACGGCTGACAACAGGTATAAGAGGAAAGCGTCTGCCACCAGATCATTCAGTGAGCAGCTTGAGATGTACAAACTTATGGGCTCGGACTTCCAAAAGAAGGTGAAGGGCGGGGTGGAGGCTTACGCCGGGCATCTGGCATCCGTTGCCGATGCCAGCCCGTACGGGATGCCTGAAAGCATCGAGGCGAAACTCGAATGGGCTCTGTCCGTTTACGCCCTGTGGCGGGTTTTCCCTAATTCCATAGACCCGGATATGGTCCTGCGATGCCTGCCGGCCGTGTATGGGGACAGTACATATGCCGATGGGCGTATGCTTGAGTCGATGGACGTGAAGACTCTTGCCGATTTCATAAGGTTGTCGCTTGCGTATGAAGAAATCGCCCGTGTCCAGGGCAGATAGCTTACATCAGAAATTCAGACATATCGATTCCGCGGGCCTGGGCTTCGCGGATTTCCGTTGATGATATGTCAACGATGGGCGCATTGATGATCTGGATGTTGTACAGACTTTCAAAATCTTCCAGACCCACCGTGCCAGGGGTGGAATGGAGAGAGTATGCGTCCATTACGTACGGGGCGGGGAAGTGGCGGCACTCTTCGTAGAGCTGCTCGCGGATATACTCGAGGTCGTAACCGCTGCGCGGGTAGACCGCCACGCCGAATTCGCTCAGGATGCGTGGCGCATCGCGCCATTTGTGGATATCATACAAGTTGTCCGCGCCGATGACAAGCGTGAAGTCGTTCTCGGGTTCGCGTTTCTTCAATGCGTCGAGAGTCTTTATCGTATAGTGCGGAGCAGGCATTTCGAGCTCTATGTTGTCCACCCATACGTGCAGCTCGGGATGGCGCCTTACGGCCCGGATGGCGGCCTGATACCTTTCTTCGGCATTCAGGGCCTTCTCCTTCCCCTTGAGTGGGTTCTGGGGCGAGATCACCAGGTACACCCAGTCGAACTCGCGGACGTTCGTAAGGTATTCCATTATGGCCTGATGGCCGATATGGAGCGGGTCGAAACTTCCGGAGTAGACTGCGATTCTCATAATTGCCGTTACTTTTTCAGGAAATCGCCGACTGCGCGTTCTGATTCGGCGAAAGTGTCTTCAAGCCTGTCATTGACAAGTTCATAATCGAATTTGCCTCTGGCGAATTCCATCTCCCATTCCGCCTTGGCAAGTCTTTCCTTTATTGCATCTTCCGAGTCGGTCCCGCGGCCGCGGAGACGCTGTTCGAGGACCTCGAAGGAAGGAGGAAGTATGAGCATTGAAAATGCCGCGTCGCCGAAATATTTCTTGAGGTTTACGCCTCCCTTGACGTCAACGTCGAATAGAATGACGTGACCTTTGGACCAGATGCGTTCCACTTCTGACTTCAGGGTGCCGTAGAAGCGGTCTTCATAAACTTCTTCGTATTCGACGAATGCATCCGCCGCTATGAGCTCGCGAAAGCGCGGGACATCGATGAAATAGTATTCCACACCATCTTTTTCCTCACCGCGCGGAGCCCTGGAAGTGGCTGAAACAGAGAATTCAAACTCCGGATGCAAACTGAGCAGATGGCTTACCACCGTGCTCTTGCCGGCTCCTGAAGGAGCGGAGAATATCAATACTTTTCCCGACATTTCCTGATTGTTTGTGCAAAGGTAGTGATTTTTATTTATTAAACTTTTTTGAAAAAATTGTATATTTGAAAGATTTTTGCCTCGAATAGGAATCACACACAAAATAAAAAAACCGTTATGAAAGTTTCTTTCAAAGAGTTGGGTCTTGTGAACACCCGCGAAATGTTCGCAAAGGCAGTGAAGGGCGGCTACGCTATCCCTGCATTCAATTTCAACAATATGGAGCAGCTCCAGGCCATCGTCCAGGCTTCAGCCGAGACCAAGTCTCCGGTAATCCTCCAGGTCAGCAAGGGCGCTCGCAACTATGCTAACCAGACTCTCCTTCGCTATATGGCACAGGGTGCTGTAGAGTATGCAAAGGAGCTCGGTTGGAAAAAGCCTCAGATCGTTCTTCACCTTGATCACGGCGACAGCTTCGAGACTTGCAAGAGCTGCGTTGACTTCGGTTTCTCTTCAGTAATGATCGATGGTTCCTCCCTCCCTTACGACGAGAACGTCAAGCTTACCCGCAAGGTCGTGAACTATGCCCACAAGTTCGACGTTACCGTAGAGGCTGAACTCGGCGTCCTCGCAGGCGTTGAGGATGAAGTCTCTTCAGCGGTGTCACATTACACAAAGCCTGAGGAAGTCATCGACTTCGTCAAGAAGACCAAGTGCGACTCTCTCGCAATTTCAATCGGAACCAGCCACGGCGCTTACAAGTTCACTCCGGAGCAGTGCACACGCGACCCTCAGACCGGCCGTCTCGTTCCACCTCCACTCGCATTCGACGTCCTCAAGGCTATCGAGAAGAAACTCCCGGGTTTCCCTATCGTTCTCCACGGCTCATCTTCAGTTCCTCAGGAATATGTCGATATGTGCAACCAGTTCGGCGGCAACCTGCCTAACGCAGTCGGTATCCCTGAAGAGCAGCTCCGCAAGGCAGCCAAGAGCGCAGTCTGCAAGATCAACATCGACTCCGACTCACGTCTAGCCATGACCGGTGCAGTACGTCGTCACCTCGCAGAGAACCCAAGCCACTTCGATCCTCGCCAGTACCTCAAGCCGGCTCGCGAAGAGATGAAGAAGATGTACATCCACAAGATCGAGAATGTGCTCGGTTCAAAGAACAAGGCTCGCTAGGTCCTGAGTCAGCTCAGTATTCGGAAATATTTCCCGGCATTCTGCAAGGAATGTCGGGAAATCTGTTATTCGGGAGCTGTAGTGCCCGACCAGAAGGCGGCCGGCACCTGCTGCGAGGGCGCAGCGGGCAGCGTCTTCCGTGGTGGAATGGAAGCGCTTTTCGGCCTTGTCGGCCATTTCTTTGCTATAGGTGGCCTCGTGGTAGAGTGTGCGGACGCCGCGGACCCATTCAGGGAGCTCGGCGAAGGGCATTGTGTCAGAACAATATGCGTATGAATTCGCGATGTAGTCCGGATTCTCCTTGCGATGCCGCTCCGTGACTATCTCATCGAAGCGGAAGCCGTAGCATTCGATCTTGTGCTTCAGGGGGAAGGCACTCACTGTCACGTGCTTCGACGTGTGGATCAGTTCGGGGGCGTTGCATCTGATGGCGTGGAAATCGATTGTTAAGCCGTCTTCCGTGCCGAAATAGTTTGAATAGAATTTGAGGATGCCCCCCAACGCCGCCGGGCCATAGATTTTGAGGACACCTGTCCTGCCGTACATTGCCATTGAATTCAACAGCCCGAACAGACCGAAGAGGTGGTCGCCGTGTATGTGGCTGATGAAGATGGCTTCGACTTTTACGAACGACAAGTGGCTGCGCCGCATCTGCTGCTGCGCGCCTTCGCCACAATCAATAAGGAACAAGCGCCCGTGCACGGCAAGCATCTGGGCGCTTGGATTCCTATCAGAAATGGGCATAGCCGAAGCTGTGCCCATTGTCGTAAGAGTAAAATTCATATAGAATTATTTGCCTGCTTTCTCGAGTTTTGCCTTGAGGGCTGCAAGAGCGTCGATGTCGCCGAGAGTTGTCTTCTCAACGTTTGCATTGACCTTCTTGACTGCCTTCTTGGTGTTCTCTGCCTCGGTTGCAGCGGCCTTCTCCTTGACCTCGGCGTATGTGCGGAGGTGGCTGAGGAGAATGCGGCGGGTGCTGCGACGGAGCTCGACTACCTTGAAGTCAAGGGTCTCGCCAGCAACTGCCTGCTTGCCGTCTTCCTTGACGAGGTCGCGGGTGAATGCAAAGCCTTCAGCTTCGCCGTCGAGGGTGATGTTGGCACCCTTGTCGGTGATGGAAGCGATAGTGCCCTGTACGGTAGTACCTGCAGGATACTTGGCTTCGATCTCATCCCAAGGATTAGGCGCGAGCTGCTTGTGGCCGAGGCTGAGCTTGTGGTTGGCCTCGTCGAAGTCGAGAATCTGAACGTCGAGGACGTCACCTGGAGCAACAACCTCTGAAGGATGCTTGATCTTGTTCCAGCTGAGGTCGCTGATGTGAACGAGACCCTCGACACCGTCCTCAAGTTCGGCGAATACACCGAAGTTGGTGATGTTGCGGACGGTAGCCTGCTGCTTGCTGCCGACTGGATATTTCTCGCGGATGCTCTCCCAAGGATTCTCGCTGAGCTGCTTGAGACCGAGAGAGATCTTGCGTGCCTCACGGTCGATGGAGAGAACCTGTGCCTCTACCTCGTCACCGATCTTGAGGAATTCCTGTGCGCTGTGGAGACGTGGGCTCCAGGACATCTCGGAAACGTGTACGAGACCCTCGACACCCGGCTCGATTTCGATGAATGCGCCGTAGTCTGCGATGAGGATGACCTTGCCCTTGACCTTGTCGCCGACCTTGAGGTCAGGATCGAGGTTGTCCCAAGGATGCGGAGTGAGCTGCTTGAGACCGAGAGCGATGCGCTTCTGCTGCTCGTTGAAGTCGAGTACGACGACCTTGATCTTCTCGTCGAGGGTGACAACCTCCTCAGGATGGTTGATGCGGCCCCAGGAGAGGTCGGTGATATGGATGAGACCGTCGACGCCGCCGAGGTCGATGAATACGCCGTAGTTGGTGATGTTCTTGACAACACCCTCGAGTACCTGACCCTTCTCGAGCTTGCCGATGAGTTCAGCGCGCTTCTGCTCCTGCTCTGCCTCAAGGAGAGCCTTGTGAGAAACGACAACGTTGCGGAACTCCTGGTTGATGTTGACGATCTTGAAGTCGATGTTCTGGTTGACGTATGCGTCATAGTCGCGGATAGGCTTGATGTCGATCTGGCTGCCCGGGAGGAAAGCCTCGATGCCGAATACGTCCACGATCATACCGCCCTTGGTGCGGGTCTTGACGAAGCCCTTGACGATCTCGTCGTTCTCATAAGCCTCGTTGACGCGGTCCCAGGACTTGAGGGCGCGTGCCTTGCGGTGGCTGAGTACGAGCTGACCCTTCTTGTCTTCAGCGTTCTCAACGTAAACCTCTACCTTGTCGCCTTCCTTGATGTCCGGATTGTAGCGGAACTCGGATACTGGGATGACACCTTCGCTCTTGCCACCGATGGTGACAACAACTTCGCGCTTGTTGACCAATGTGACCTCACCCTCTACGACTTCGTTCTCGATAACCTTTGAGAGGGTCTGGTTGTATGCTGCTTCGATGTTGCCCTTGTCGGCACCACCGTAGATGTCGCTGCCTTCGAATGCGTCCCAGTCGAAATCCTCAGGGGCGATCGATGCGTTGAGTCTTGCTGCAGCAGGAGTATCTTTCTTCTCTGCCTTAGGAGC
>JAZLGQ010000038.1:0-3900 GCA_045616385.1 Candidatus Cryptobacteroides sp. | reverse complement strand
CATACCCCTGGTGCTGTCTGTAAGCGGGACGTGAATGGATACTATGTCGGATTCCTGCAGCAGCGTGTCCAGGTCGCAGAAGGCCGAAGGCCCTTCGGAGAGTGCGCGGACCGGGTCGTTCAGGAGCACCTTGAAGCCCAGTGTGCGGGCGGTGTCGGCGACGCGGGTGCCGCAGCTGCCCGCGCCTATGATGCCGAATGTGGTGCCCTGAAGCTGGATGCTGTGGCGAGCGGCAGTGCCGTACAGGGCGGAGAAGACATAATTCATCACGCCGCCTGCATTGCAGCCGGATGCGTTCTTGTGGTAAATCCCGTGGTCCAGACAATACTGCCGGTCAATGTGGTCCGTCCCGATGGAGGCGGTGGCGATGACCTTGACGGCAGTGCCGTCGAGCAGTTCGGCGTTGCATTTGGTGCGGGTGCGTATGACCAGTCCGTCGGCATCGCGGATGTCATCACTGCCCATAGTCATCCCGTCGAGATACCTGACCTCGCCGTAAGGCTCGAAGACTCCATTGATGAACGGTATTGATCGGTCTATGACTAGTTTCATTTGAGTATCAGTTCTTTGACATATCCGCCGGATGTATTGTCGCCGGTGAAGAGATCGTCGGCGGCAAGAATCTCGTTGATCTTGTCTTTCAATATGTCCTTCTGGAAACTCAGCTGGCTCCGTACAACTGAAGAACTGAGGGTGATATACAGCCTGCCTTCCCGGAAATATTTCTTGAGAGTGTACTTGTCGGCACCCGAGGCATCATCCCAGGCTTTGTAAACCAGCTGTGCGTTGAGGCCGGAGGCGAGCTTGTACTGCTTCAGGAAGTCTTTGATGGCGTCACCGACGCTGAGAGCTGTTTTTCTCGGCATTCTACTCATCGATGCGGGTAAAGACGCCTCCTGCCGTCTCGAAATAGGCCCTGTCCGTGGTTATGGCATCCACTATGCCGCGGATGCGGACTTTGTTGGAATCGGTCAGGAATATCTGACCGAAGGAACTGCCGGCCACCATAGAAAGAAGGTTGGCCACCCTTGACATATCAAGCTTGTCGAACAGGTCGTCGAGCAGCAGGATGGGAGGGAAGCCGTAGGCTGTCTTCATTATGTCGTACTGGGCGAACTTGAGAGCTACCAGAAATGACTTCTGCTGGCCCTGGGAACCGCATTTGCGTATTGGGTGCCCGTCCATCGTGAAGATGAAATCGTCTCTCTGAATGCCTGCAGTCGTGAATTTGAATATCCTGTCCTTCTCGCGGTGCTCCTTCAGGATTTCGGAGAGCGCGGCTTTCTGCAGGTCGGACCTGTATTCTATGCCCACGCTTTCGTGGCCGCCGGAAATCTCCTTGTAATATTTCCGGACGGTCGGTGCGAGCTCCGCGGCAAATTCACTGCGCTTTTGGAATATCGGTGCCGCGAGTGCGGTCAGGCGCTCGTCGAATGTCAAGAGGAGGTCTTCGTCAATTACCCCGGCTTTCAGAAGCTTGTTGCGCTGCAGGAGCAGGCGGTTGTACTGGATGACGGACGACAGATATTCTGCGTCCATCTGCGACAGCACGGAGTTGACGAACTTGCGGCGTTCTTCGCCCGACTCGCTGACCAGCGTGATGTCGGCGGGGGAGACCATCACTATCGGCAGCACTCCTATGTGGGAGGAAATCCTGTCGTATGGCTTGTCGTCACGCTTCATCTTCTTTTCGCCTCCATCGTCGGCCTTTATGCTGAAACGGGATACATTGCCTCCTGGCATATCGTAGGTGCCGCTGAGCGCGAAGGAACTGCAGCCGTGCCGGAAATTGTAGCGGTCCGAGGCGCTGAAGGCGCTCTTGGTCATCGAAAGGTACCAGATGGCGTCAAGAAGATTGGTCTTGCCTTCGCCGTTGCCGCCGCTGATGCAGTTGATGTTGGACGAGAATCCGATTTCCTGCAATTCGATGTTGCGGAAATCCTGAACCACTATTTTGCGGAGTGAAGCCATCTCAACAAAGATAGCAATTATCCTTTGATTCCGTGTTGTAAAGTTTAAGTTTTTTGGTTAATTTTGCGGACTTTTAATAGGAAATAAATTCAACAGATATGGCAAAGGTTAACACTAATGAAAAGGAAGCGGCTCGCAGGGAGAATATCGAGCAGACCGTTTCTGCAACTGAAAAATTCTACAACGAAAACAAGAAGGCCATTTGGGGAGTGCTCGTTGCCATCGTGGTGATCGGGCTCGGAGCTCTTGCATACAGCAAGTTCGTCTATCAGCCGAAGTGCGCCGAGGCAATGCAGCAGATGTTCCCTTCAGAGAATGCTTTCCAGGCAGGAGAGTATGAGCTTGCGCTCAACGGTGACGGCAACGTCCTCGGATTCGCCGAAGTCATCAGCCAGTATGGCGCAAAGGCAGGCAAGTCAGCATTCCTTTATGCCGGTCTCTGCGAGTACGAACTCGGCAACTATGAGCAGGCTATCTCATATCTCAAGAAATACAATGTCAAGGATCCTATCCTCGGCTCAAAGGCGCTTGCCTGCATAGGTGATGCCAATGTCGCTCTCGAGAACTACGGTGCCGCAGCAAAGGCTTATGAAGCTGCCATCGCCAAGGGTGACAACCTTCTCGCTGCAAACTACCTTTTCAAGGCCGGCCTCGTATATGAGAAGCTCGGTGACAAGGCAGCCGCACTCAAGGCATTCAAGGCTGTCAAGGACAACTACCCGCAGGCCCTCGAGTCCTATGATATCGACAAGTACATTTCTAGAGTAGCAGAATAATATGGGAAGAGCGTTTGAATTCCGCAAGGAAAGAAAAATGAAGCGTTGGGGGCATATGGCCCGCACCTTCACCAAACTTGGAAAGGAAATTACGATTGCCGTCAAGATGGGCGGCCCGGATGTAACCGGCAACCCGCGTCTTCGCGCACTTATCGCAGAAGCCCGTACCGAGCAGATGCCTAAGGATAACATCGAGCGCGCCATAAAGAAGGCGACCGAGAGCAAGCAGGGCGACTTCAAGGAAATCATCTACGAAGGCTATGGCCCGTTCGGCATCGCATACCTCGTTGAGGCTGCTACCGACAACAATACCCGTACCGTGGCAAATGTCCGTTCATATTTTACCAAGTGCGGCGGCAGCCTCGGCACTTCCGGCTCGGTGAGCTTTATGTTCGACCGCAAGTGCACCTTCACCATCAAGGAGAAGGAGGGTGTTGATCTCGAGGAGCTTGAGCTTGAGATGATCGACTTCGGCGTTGAGGAGCTCTTTGAGCAGACAGAAGAAGACAAGGATGGCAACGAGTACAAGGTTATCGTGATTTATGGTGAGTACAGCGCCTATGGCCAGATTCAGAAGTATATCGAAGAGAATGGCTATGAGCTTGTGTCCGGCGGTTTCGAGCAGATTCCTAACGTCGAGCTCAAGGAGGTGACTCCTGAGCAGCGCGCGACTCTCGAGAAGCTTACCGGCCTGCTTGAGGATGACGAGGATGTCACCAACGTTTATTCTACGATGAAACCGGAATAATCGCCGTGCGTCAGTGTATGGCTGATATTTATGGAGGGTGACTGAGTCATCCTCTTTTTTTTCCCACCGCTCCCATGCCCCTCCGGCGGCACTTGCATAAAACGTACATGTTTAACGGCCGCAGATACACATACATGGTGGAAATCGTACAGAATTATTTGGCCGTTAATGCTAATTTTGATATATTCGCGGCTGAATAATAATTTTTGATATGAGATCTTTTATCATAGCCAGAGAAAAAGAGCAGGCGATGCTTGACCGGCTTGAGGCCTTCTCTCTATCTTGCTGACATCGAAATGTGCTATGTGGCATATCTCGTCCTGCGTCAGCGCTACCCGGCTCTTGAAATATCCCGGCACCTCGTAGGCATTGTAAGTCTGGCTGAGGATGCAGCCGTGCCTTGGC
>JAZLGQ010000037.1:0-5923 GCA_045616385.1 Candidatus Cryptobacteroides sp. | reverse complement strand
ATGTGGGAAGTCATATCCACGCCTGCATATCTTGTCGTCATCCTGCTGCTGATAGCCGTGATTTTTCTTGGGGTTGAAGTAAAAGGCTCCCGCTCCTGGTTTGCATTCGGCCCTATCAGGTTCCAACCCGCCGAGATTTCGAAAATAACCACGGCACTCCTGCTGTCGATGGTGATGAGCAAGTCATCGTTCAGGATGTACGACAGGTCCGATTTCCTGACTGTCGCGGCCATCATCGGCATCCCTATGCTGACCATTCTTTGCGAAAGCGAGACGGGGTCGGCTCTCGTTTATGTCGGATTCATCTTCGCTCTGTACCGGGAAGGCCTGTCAGGCTGGTACATAATTTTCGGCATAATCGCCATCATTCTGTTCGTACTCACACTGGTGACCAGCTGGTGGATTTCACTCATTCTGCTGTCATTGCTCTGCATAGGCTGGATGGTGAACGTATTGCGAAACACCTATAAGGAAGACCGGGCCATACGCCGGTCGGCACTCTGGCGCACAATCCTGGCCTTCCTGGCCGGCGTAGCAATGATATTTGCAACAAATTTCATTTTCAACAACGTTCTCCAGGACCACCAGCGCAAGCGCATCGAAGTCCTCCTCGGTATGAAGGAAGACCCGGCCGGCGTGGGATATAACGTACGCCAGTCGATGATAGCCATCGGCTCAGGCGGTTTTGCCGGGAAGGGATTCCTTCAGGGGACTCAGACCACCTATGGCTTTGTGCCCGAGCAGAGCACCGATTTCATCTTCTGTACCATAGGTGAAGAATGGGGATTCATAGGATGCTTTTCCGTAATCATTCTATACGTGCTGATGATAATCTGGATCATCAGGGACGCGGAAAAAAGCAGGGAGAACTTCACGCGGATATACGGCTACTGCCTTGCGTCCTGTCTCTTTATGCATCTGTTCATCAATATCGGAATGACCATCGGATTGATGCCCGTAATCGGCATCCCGCTGCCTCTTCTTTCATACGGAGGCTCCTCGCTTTGGGCTTTCTCGGTGATGATTTTCATTTTTATTGCCCTGGACCATCAGGAGAAAAAATATTTCTAGTTATTTTTGTAAAAAAGGAATTGACAATGTTCGCAAAGGAAGTTTACATAAATCGGCGCAAATCTCTTGTCGAAAAGATGAAGGGAGAAAAGGGCATCATCCTTTTTTTCGGAAATACCGAATCACCGGCACAGTATCGCGACAACTGCTACAAATGGCGCCAGGACAGCAACTGGCTTTATTTCTTCGGCATTGACGCACCCCGCTTTGCCGCAACGATAGACCTTGAGTCCGGTGTCGAAACCATCTATGCCGATGACTTCGACCTTGATGACATCATCTGGACGGGGCCGATGCCTTCCGTCAGGGAACAGGCTGAAAGTGTGGGCGTGAGCAGGACGGCCGGCTATAGCGATATCGCAGCAGCCGTCAAGGGGCGGAAGGTGCATTTCCTGCCGGCCAGCCGCGAATACAATGCCATCAAGCTTGCAGGGCTGCTTGGCTTCGACTGGCAAGAAGCGTTCAGTGCCGGCAAGAAAGGCTGTGCCAGGGCATCCGAGCCGCTTGTGCGCTCCGTCATCTCTCTGCGCCTCGTCAAGGAGGATATTGAGATTGTTGAAATAGACCACGCCTGTGAATTGGGATACGAGATGCACACAATTGCACGCAAAGGTATCAGGACCGGCAGGATAGAACAGGAGATCGTGGGCGCTATGGAAAGCGTATCGCTCTCGAAGGGCTGGGGCGTGAGCTTCCCAACAATCCTCACCCAGCACGGCGAAATATTCCACTGCCACAGCCACGAATGTATCATTGAACCGGGCAGGCTGATGGTCATCGACGCGGGCGTCGAGAACAACAACCATTATGCATCTGATTTCACCCGCACATACCCGACGGCAGGCAGGTTCACACAGATGCAGAGAGAAATATACCAGACCGTATACGAGTGCAACGAACTGGCCTTTGCGATGGTCAAACCGGGTGTGGCTTACCGCGACTGCCATCTTGCGGCGGCAAGACATATGCTCGACAACCTCGGCCAGCTGGGGCTCGTGAAAGGCGACCTCGACGAGATGGTTGCCGACGGTATGGCAGGCCTGTTCATGCCGCACGGGCTCGGCCACAATATGGGCCTTGACGTGCACGATATGGAGGATCTCGGCGAGAATCTTGTGGGGTATGACGCCGACCAGAGCCGCAGCCCGCAGCTCGGACTCGGAAGCCTTCGGATGGCACGCAGGCTGCAGCCGGGCAATGTAATCACCGACGAACCCGGCATCTATTTCATCCCGGCCCTCATTGAGCAATGGAAAAAGGACGGCACAGACAAGGGCCGCATCAACTATAACAAACTCGAATCATATTATTCATTCGGCGGCATCAGGCTTGAGGATGACGTGCTCGTGACTGCCAAGGGCGCACGCCGTCTCGGCCCAAGACGTCTTCCGATTTCACCGGACGAAGTTGAAGCTGCCATGGCAACAGACTAAATTATGGGACTTTTATCAGGAAAGGTTGCGCTCATCACCGGCGCATCAAGAGGGATAGGCAAGGCCATTGCGCTCAAGTTTGCTTCGGAAGGCGCCGACATAGCTTTCACTGACCTTGTCATAAATCAGGACACGGTTAAGGAACTTGAGGCCACCGGCGTCAAGGTCCGCGCATACGAATCCAACGCCGCCGACTATGACAGCGCGCACGCCGTCGTGGAGCAGATTGCGGCCGATTTCGGCAGGATTGACATTCTTGTGAACAATGCAGGGATCACACGGGACGGACTTATGCTCCGGATGGATGAGAAGCAGTGGGATTCCGTCATTTCTGTTAACCTCAAGTCTGCATTCAACTTCACACACGCCCTCACTCCGATAATGGCCCGCCAGCGCGGGGGCAGCATCATCAATATGAGCTCCGTGGTCGGAGAACACGGCAATGCCGGACAGTGCAACTATTCCGCATCGAAAGCCGGCCTCATAGGTCTTGCCAAATCCATCGCGAAAGAGATGGGGCCGCGCGGCATACGCGCCAACTGCATCGCGCCCGGATTCATCATTTCGGATATGACCGCCGCGCTGCCTGAAGAGGTGCGTGCCGAATGGATCAAGACCATTCCGCTGCGGCGTGGAGGCACGGTGGAGGACGTAGCGAACGTGGCCCTGTTCCTCGCCAGCGACCTTTCTTCTTATGTCAGCGGGCAGGTTATCAACTGCTGCGGCGCAATGAGCTGCTAAAGAAAATTCATCGTGGACGGGAGATTGAGGCGGATGGACATAAAGACAGCGCTCTCGGCAATTGCAGACCTTGCACTGCCGAGAGTCTGCATTGTCTGCGGTGACATCCTCATCCCTCAGGAAAAGCATCTTTGCACGGGCTGTCTGCTGGATCTTCCGGAAACTCATTTCTCATCTTTCAGCCATAACCCTATGGCGGACAGGCTGAACGACAAGATCCAGCGGGACAGGGACCGCGCAGGATCGGCAGCCTTCGAGGGATACTCGTACGCCTCTGCATTGTATTTCTATTCCACCTCGGCGGATTACAAGAACATTTCGCGTGCGCTGAAGTATCACCGTAACTTCGCGGCCGGCGCATACTTTGCCGGGCTGCTGGGAGAACGTCTGGCCGAATCGCCGCTTTATGCAGACGTTGACCTCGTGGTGCCCGTGCCGCTGCATTGGACACGCAGGTGGAAACGCGGGTACAACCAGGCCGAGATTATCGGACGGCAGGTGGCAGTCAAGCTCGGGGCAGGGTTCGACGCGACCGCACTTTACCGTAACCGCCGCACCAGGTCACAGGCGAAACTTTCTGCCGGAGCGAAGGCCGGCAACGTCGCAGGGGCCTTCTCAGTCAAGGAGGGCATCAGCGCAAGGCATATTCTTCTGATTGACGACGTGTTCACGACGGGAGCTACACTGTCGGCCTGCCACCTGGCGTTGAGGCGAGAACTGGGGACCGGAGTGAGGATTTCAGTCGCCACATTGGCCTACGCCGGGCCTAGATAGGGTAGATTTCGGCGCCCACGTAGGAAATCAGGTCGTTGGGGTTGATCTTGACCTGCATCCCGCGCACACCTGCGCTGATGTAGATATAATCATAGAGGAGGGCGCTTTCGTGGATGTATGTCGGAAACGGCTTTTTCATCCCTATGGGAGAGCAGCCCCCGCGGATGTAACCCGTCGTAGGTAACAAGTCTTTCACGTGAAGCATCTCGCAGTTCTTGTTGCCGGAAATTCTGGCGGCAACTTTCAGGTCAACCTCGAAGTCGCCGGGAATCACGCAGACGAAAAAACCGGTCTTGTCCCCTCTGAGAACGAGTGTCTTGAAGACCTGCTCTATCGGCTCGCCGAGTTCGGCGGCGACGTGCCGGGCGCTAAGGTCGTCTTCGGTATACTCGTAAGGAATCTGCTCGAAACTGATTCCAGCCGTTTCAAGCAGCCGTACGGCGTTGGTCTTTTGTACTGCCGCCTTCATTACCGATCCAAAGCAGCGAAAATGTCAGCCCCGGGGGTATAAAGGAGTGTCTTTATGCCGATTTCTTCAGCGGCTGCGCAGTTGGCTGGAGAGTCATCCACAAAAAGGATTTCTTCCGGTCTGACACCTACGCCCTCGACAGTCTTTTCAAAGATCTCACGGCAAGGCTTCTGGAGCTTCATCTCGTATGAATAGAACTGATGGGTGAAAATGTCTTCGGAGCGGATGCCCCCTTCTTTCAGGACCATTGCGTCGAACGCACGGCGCGACAGAGGGTTGTTGTTGGTCAGGAGGTAAAGCCTGTAATCCTTGCGGAGTTGCCCCAACAACTTCATCAGCGGCTTGTTGAGACCGACAAGAAGGCTTACAAAGCACTCGTATGCAACCTGCCTGCTCGTACCGGGAGCGCAATGCCTGAGGCACTCTTCGTAAAACTCCTCTTCGCTTATGACCCCGCCTTCAAGGTCGCCGATGAACCCCTTCTGATGATAGGTGTCAAGGTAGTCGGCTATATCCATAAAGCCGGCCCTTTCCTGAAAGTCCTTTATGCATTTGTCGAAATCGAGATTCAGGAGAACACCTCCCATATCAAACACTATTGCCTTTATCATATATCAGAAGAAAATGATTTTTACGATCAAGTAACACATTATACCGGAGGTGATGAGTTTGAGGCCCGTACCGAAAATGAATCCCGCGAACGCGCCCAGCCCGGCCTTGAATGCCGCGAATACGCCCTTGTCCGTCACCATAAGCTCGCCTATGAACGCACCCAGGAGCGCGCCGGCTATCATACCGACGGGAGTCAGGAATATTCCGGCCAGAAGGCCGATGAGTGCTCCGGTAGATGCAGCCTTATGACCTCCCGCGGCACGCGTCGTCCACGCAGGCACGACATAATCAAGAACCGATACGATTATCGTGATAACCAGCCACACGATCAGGACTGCGAGGGTCATCGGATGGTCAGTCCCCTTTTCAGCAAAGAACACCAGCAGCATCCCCACCCAGCTCACAGGCGGGCCCGGCAAACCGGGCACGATGCTTCCGACGATGCCGAACAGCGCGGCAACCAGCGCAAGGATTTCCAAAACGTTCATATGGCAAAGATACAAAAATGCCGCAACGAATTTGCGACAAAATAATTATCTTTGCACCCACACCCCGCCTTGGTGGTGAAATGGTAGACACGAGGGACTTAAAATCCCTTGGACAGAAATGTCCGTGCGGGTTCGATTCCCGCCCGAGGCACGGAATTTAGAGCTAACTTATTGAGTTTCAATGGTTAGCTCTTTTTGCGTCTTGATTTTTGTCCCTAAATTGTCCCAATAAGTGTAAAAACAAGTGTAATGGACTGAAAACAGTTGAAAAGAAAAACAGCGCCTTGAAATCACTTCAGGACGCTGCGGTTCAATAAATAAGAATGGCCGTGGCC
>JAZLGQ010000036.1:0-5847 GCA_045616385.1 Candidatus Cryptobacteroides sp. | reverse complement strand
CCTGCCCTCCATACTGGCATCCCATCCGATGCCAGGAGCCACAGATATTTACAATGTCTATCATTTCCTTGAAAGGTTCCTGTTCCACAATATTATCCCGTTGATGCCGTTGGCGGTGTAGAAGGCATACATTATCACCATTATGGCGGCGTGGGGTGTGCCATTGACAGCGAGCAGGGCCCACATCCAGATGCTGACGGCATCCGCCGCTATCCATAACAGCCACTGTTCGGAAAAGGCCCTCACCATCAGGTACTGCCCCACTATCGAGACCACCGTCGTAAAGGCGTCCCTGAAAGGGAATTCCGAGTAGAGATGCCATTCCCCTATGAAGGGATGCGTCGCGGTCAGGGACTTCAACCAGGAAAGGACGAGTCCCAGAGCCACCACGGAAGCAACGCTCACCAGGCCGGTGACCATCCATTCCCCCCGACGCATCCGCCTTGGCTCCACCGTGGCGGGATCGTCCGGGAGCGGGTGCCTGGTCCACGCAATCCATCCGACGATCTGCATCGGCAGATAATATGCTGCATAAAGAAGGCAGTCCCCCAGAAGGTTCGACTTGTAGGAGATTATCGCATACGGTATGATGTTGGCCAGTCCGAAGACAAAGGCAAGATGGTTTCCGTGCGTCGAATACACCACGCTCAGGATGCCCGTGACTGCGGCGACCGTACCGAGCCAGTCGAAGCCGCCTTCACCGTACTCCGAAAGGAGGCTGGCGTAGAGGACGGTGCATACCGTCACTCCGACTACCGATATCCAGTCGAATGCCCGGAGGCCCTTGAACAGATGTATTTCCGCCGACCGCATCCTGTAATTTATTTCAGAACGAAGGTCGAGGTTGCTATCTCAATGGTGTCCCCCGCCTTGATGGGACAGGGAACGTTCTGTGCGAGCGGCCTGCCGTTCACGGTGGTGCCGTTGGTGCTGCCAAGGTCTGTGATTGTCCAGGAATCCCCCTGACGACCGATATGGCCGTGGGTGCCGGAGACATACTGGAAGGCGCTCAGAGCGGGCCATATGCCACCTCTGCGGCCGAAATCGCCTTCCTTGAGAGGAAGCGAGAGCCCTTCGCCGACGAGGGCCGGCCCGGAGCCGGCAGGGGCGGCGGGGGGAGCCGGCCGGACCGCGCCGCCGAAGAAAGCTTCGGCCTTGACGAGACCGGCGCCGCAGGCAGCGCACATCGTGCCTCTCTTGGGCTTTCCGCAGTCAGGGCAGAAAAGGAATTCCTTGCCGCACTGGTCGCAGAAGCGGCTGTCATCAGGGACCTCAGCCCTGCATAATGGACACGTCAGCATAGTATATCCTCCGGTAAAATCGTCACCAGTTCGTCTGTGGTGGCATTTTCATTAAACATAGTCCTTTCAGCCAGATGGCTTTCGACTTCTCCGAGGAAGGTCCTCACTTCACGGGCGTTGCCGAAGTCACGGTCGCGGTTGTCGTACATCTCCTGAAGTTTGTCCCTTGCGGCCTCTGCAGCCCCCTCGCCCAGTTCCAATCTCTTCTTCCTGCAGTTCAAGAGAAATATCTGATAGAGCTCGTTGGCATTGTAGTCTTCGAATGAAATCTTCTTCATGAGCCTTGAGCGGAGTCCTGAGTTGGCATTCAGGAAATCCTGCATCTCGCGTGAATAGCCGGCGCAAATGCATACAAACTTCCCCCTGTTGTTCTCGAGAAGAGGAACCAGGGTGTTGATGCATTCGCGGCCGTATGTGTCATTCTCAGAATTGATCAATGAATATGCCTCGTCAATGAAGAGAATGCCTCCCATAGCCCTCATCACGGCGTCTTTTGTAAACCTGGCGGTGTCTCCCTGGAACCGTCCGACAAGATCGTCACGTCCGACTTCCACGACATCCGGCCTGCCAAGGAGTCCGAGTGAGTACAGCATCCTGCCCATCAGCCTTGCGACCGTGGTCTTGCCGGTTCCCGGATTGCCGAGGAACTGATAGTGCTCGGCTATGAGGTCGGGAGTCCTTCCCGCTGCCTTGCAGAGCATCTGCTCCCTGCGCACTCCGGCAGCAAGGGCGCGTATGTTCTTCTTGACCCCTTCCAGACCGATGAGAGCGTCAAGTTCCTTCATAATGTCCTCGAGATTGAACGACTCGTTTGCTTCCTTGCCGGCAATGTCGGCGTATTTCAGCAGTTTCCCCTCCCTTTCGACCTCTTCCGGGTTCATCTCCCTCTGGCGTGCCCTGCGGCGCTCGTCGGCCAGCTTGAGAAGGTTGCGCATATCGCGCGCGTTGCCGAAGTCGGCACCGCGCCTGTTGTATATCGTTTCCATCTCCACGTGAAGCATTCCGGATGCTTCACTGTCGAGCTTCAGTCCATTTCCGTCTGCCATCGATCGGAAGATTGTCTCCAGTTCGACAGGATTGTAGTCAGGGAAATCAATGGTCTTGTTGAAGCGGGACTTCAAACCCGGGTTGGCCTTGAGGAAGTTCCTCATATCTTCGGTATATCCCGCTATTATGCAGACGAACTTCCCGCGTTCGTTTTCAAGGATAGGCACGAGCTTGTCTATCGCCGCCTTGCCGAACTGACCTTCATTCAGGCCGTAGGCCTCGTCGATGAAGAGCACACCGCCCATAGCTCGGTCAACGGCTTCCTGGACGTTCCTCTCGCTGCCTCCCACGACGTCGGCAATAAGGTCCTTGCCTGCTATCTCGACGAACTGACCCTGAGGAAGCACGCCTATGGCACCGAGTATGTCGGCGAAGCAGCGCGCCATCGTGGTCTTTCCTGTGCCAGGATTGCCTGTGAAGACGAAATGGTCGTCGAGTTTCAGGTTTCCGCCTGACCTTCTGGCTTCCTTGACGCCGTCGATGATGGCGTGCATCTCGTCCTTAACGTTCTGGAGGCCGATGAACTTATCCATCTCGGCCCATATCTCAGCCTCTGTGCGCGGCACGAACACCTCGCCCTTGATATCGTCCGGGCTGAGACTGCCGCCGCCCCTGAGAAGGGCGCTTACGCCGGCCTCCTGGGCTTCGGTTTCGGCCAGGTGGCCGCCTCCCTGTATATTGTTCCTGAGAATCCAGTCGAAGCGGGCCAGAAGCCTGTCGGAGAATTCCGGGGTCGGCTGAAGCTTGAAGCGGTCGCACAGATTGTCCCGGCATATTGCCGCGAGGTCATCCTTCTTGAGCGGCCTGAGGTCGAAGCGGCACTCGAAGAGCGCTGCGACATCCGGGTTCTTGTCAAGGAAAGGCTCCATCCCCTGCTTCAGCCCGCACAGGAATACCGGAGGCATCTGACCTGTGTCGGAACGCATCCTGGCGAACAGACGGTCAAGCTTGTTGACGTTTGAGGAAAGGCCTCCCGGCAGAAGTTTCTGGGCGTTGGTGACCACGAGGACACCATTACGGGCGTCCTTGAGGTTGTCATCGAACTTCTCCATCCATTTGTCGAACTCGGAAGCGTCGACGAGCGTGTATTTCGGGTTCTCCACCAAGCCCTTCGCCAGCATCATGTCGTAAAGCCTGCCGGCGAGGAAATGCTTTCCGGTGCCCGCTTCGCCCACGATGAGGCAGTCGACGCCTATGCCGGCGCCATCTCCCTTGACCATCGATGCGGCTCTTGCCCTCGCTTCGAAGCGTGCGAATTCCTTCTCTATGTTCTTTTTGCCATAGAATCCCGGAAAGAGGCTTTCCTGCTCTATGGGAGCGCCGCAGAATCGGCAGAATTTTGCTTCCTTACGGTTTTCCTTTCCGCATTTACTGCACTTGTTCATTGATTTCGGTGGTTTCGGTTTGAGAGTCTGTGTGCATCACGGTCTTGGGGCCGGGCAGGATAAGACACGCCAGCACAATTATGGCGAGGGTCTTGACGATATGACTTGTCAGCTTCTTCCTGCGGTCCTTGACGAATTGGCCCCAGCCGAGCCAGATCCTGTTCCCGGTGATGCCGTTCAGGGATGAGTCGAAGTCGTCGTCATCGCTGAAGGCGTAGTACAGGGGCTCAACGACGAGTTCTTCCATCCCGATGTCGGCTTTCCGCCCCTTGATCAGGTTGGAGACTGCGAGATCCGTCCGCGGTCCGCCGGCTATATGTGTGATCGTGTAGCGGTATCTCTTGAAGAGCACCCATCCGATATTCGCTGCCAGCTGGAAGACAGCGGCGGCAAGGACGGGCCAGTAGATGAACTTCGGCTCGGCATTGAGCGAACAGAGTGTCCAGACCGTGATGAAAGCCAGCGGCAGTACCACGAGGACCACGTCAAGAACAGTCTGGGCAATGGTGCCGCCGCGGTTCTTTCTCTGCGTCCTGTTTATTTCATTCTCCATCTCGTCAACCTTGTCACAGGCATAGCGGTAGTATCCGCATTCGCCGGAGTCGGGGTCGATCTCCTCGATGGCGAGAATGTACTCCTCCAGGAGCGTCTCGTAGGCATATTCCTCCGACAGGTCGGCATAGGGGTCTTCGTGGTACTGGACGGCCAGCCATCCTTTCAGACCGTGCGAAAGACCATATTTCCTGTCATAGTCATCAACGCTTTCAAGCTCTTCAAGGGATGTCACGGTGTCGTCCTCAAATTCGTAATACGGCGTGAATCCGAAGCCCTTGATTGTCTTCATCATCGATATCTCGAGCCTCGTGTCTTCATCCTGCGGGCCCGCTTTGCCGGCGTTGTCGCCGGACTCCCAGTCGCAGCAGTATTCCATCCAACTGTCCTGGTCGGTGAACCGGTCGCCCTTGCTCTTGAAGAAGAGCTGCATATATGAGCCTTCATAATCGGAGAAACTGTCCACTGTCGCCTGGCAGACCTTGGCGTCGGCCGGGGCCTTGGCATCGGCGAACTGCCACATATACACCTTATTGAGGAATGCTCCGATGGACTCGCCTGTCATCGCGTAGTCCTTGCTGTCCGGATTTGCATTCAGCTTGACGTCACTGAGAGGATTGAGAGTGTGCATAACCGCCCAATGGCCTCCAAGGCTGTTCTCGATGTCTTTCAGGCTCCAGCGTTCAGACGGATTCTTCTTGAGAAGTCCTGCAACGATGTTGCGCAGGCGTTCCGGCATATTGCCTGGCAGCGCGATACCGCGGCTTAGTTTCTCAATGGCCATCTTCTCTTCGGCGGCAAGGAAACTCTGTTCGCCGGACCATAGGCACAGGGCAGTCATTCCCAGCGAATAGAAATCGGCGGCAGGACCCATTTCAAAAAGGTCCGTTCCGTCTATCCTGGCCTTGGCGCAAGCCGGGTCGTAAATTTCCGGAGCGGCGAATATCGGGGTCCTGGACTGTTTCGTTATGGATTTGCCGTCCTGGTTCATAAGGTCGGAAATTCCGAAATCGCACAGGACGCAGTCCCAGGTGGCGGTGTCCTTCACCAGTATGTTGGCCGGCTTGATGTCCTTGTGGAGAATGTGGTTGCGGTGACAGGCGTCGAGGGCCATTGCGACGCGAAGGACTGTCGTGGTGATGGCGGCGGCGTTGCCTCGGAGGTCGTACCGCGAGAGCGATCCGCCAGGGACATATTCCATCAGTTCATATTCCCTGCCTTCCGGTGTGGTGCCGGTTTCGAAAATGTCGGCTACCATTCCCCTTCCGCCGAGTCGCTTGAGCGCGTCGCTTATCTTTGTGTTCGGATGGAATCCGCTGCGGTACAGTTTGAGTGCGTACTTCTTTCCCTGCCTTTCGATAATCTCTATGTCAGCTTCGGCGCCGCTGCTGACAGGCTTGAAGTTGCCTGTGGAAGGATTTTGCGTCGTGATCTCCGGCGGCTGGACAATGGCGGTGGTCTGTGGGGCTACGGCTGTCTTCTGCGGTGCTACCGCTGTCTTCTGAGGATCTGCCATCACTTCTTGATGTAATCGGTTCTGGTTGTCTCTACGTCTTCATATG
>JAZLGQ010000035.1:0-32906 GCA_045616385.1 Candidatus Cryptobacteroides sp. | reverse complement strand
TCGACGACCTCCTTGTCGCGGACAGGATCGACCGATCCGTCCACGTGTACGACGTTGCCGTCGTCAAAGCAGCGCAGGACGTGCAGGATGGCATCGCATTCGCGGATGTTCGCAAGGAACTGATTTCCCAGACCTTCTCCTCTGCTGGCTCCCTTTACAAGTCCGGCGATGTCAACTATGTCGACGGTTGCCGGTATGGTTCTCTGAGGCTTGCAGATGTCAGAAAGGACTTCAAGCCTCTTATCAGGGACATTGGTCGAGCCGAGGTTCGGCTCGATTGTACAGAAAGGGAAATTGGCGCTCTGGGCCTTGCCGGAGCTGACGCAATTGAAAAGGGTGGATTTGCCGACGTTCGGCAGTCCTACGATACCGCACTTAAGAGACATAAGGATTTATTTTATCATACAAAAGTAAGCATAAAAAAAAGATATTTATCTTTCTTATCACAGGTATCGGAATGATTGCGCATATTGCAGGTATGAAAAAAGCTGCAATAATATTCCTGCTCCTGCTTGCCGTCCCGGCTTTCGCACAACGGGATTCACTGCTGGTGATGTTCTGGAATGTGGAGAATTTTTTCGACTGGCGTTCGGGGAACGGCCCTCAGGGGTGGAGTGCCTCCCGTTTTTACAAAAAATGCGGTGCTGTTGCAAAGACGATTCTTATGGTCGCAGATGATGCCGGGAGGCTGCCGGACGCCATAGGCTTTGCGGAAGTGGAAAACCTTCACGTGCTGCGCGAAATCCTGTTTTCAACGAGTTTGCGCAAAGTCGGGTACAGGATAGTGCATTTCGACTCTCCGGACCACAGGGGGATAGACTGCGCCCTGCTTTACCGCTATAGGACGCTTCGTCTTATCGGCGCGCAGCCGAAACATCTGTACGACAGTACCGGAGCCGTGATGGACACCAGGGACATCCTGCTGGCCGAATTCGAAAACCTGAAGACGGGCGACACCCTGGCGCTTGCGGTCAACCATCATCCTTCGCAGATCGGAGGAAAAGCAGAGCGGAGAGATGTGGCGATGGACCGTCTGACAGGCCTCCTGGATTCCCTTGCCGCTGCCGGCATAGGCAGGGCGCTTGCCATAGGGGATTTCAATCAGGACCGCTGGCACGATGGGTCGCAGGGCACTATCAGGTATAACGGGGAGTGGGAGAAAATCGACGGGTATTTCTCGCGCGGTTTTCCTGTTGTGCGCGAATCTGTCTTCAATGGTGGGAACCTGACTGTGCCGGACAAGACATTCGGCGGTAGAAAGCCGCTCAGAACCTTCTCGGGGCCGCGATATCTGGGTGGGGTCAGCGACCATCTTCCTATTGTGCTTATTGTATATTTTTGATAAATTTGTGAATTATGGACATTCAGGCAAGGATTCATCAGAAATTCACAGAGGCATTCGGCGGTAGCGGCAGCGTTTTCGCCTCGGCAGGACGCATAAATCTTATCGGTGAGCATACCGACTATAATGGCGGGTATGTGTTTCCGGGTGCAATTGACAAAGGGATTGTAGCCGAAATCAGGCTTAACGGCACAGAGCGGGTCAATCTTTATTCGGCAGACTATGACGCCAGCGTATCTTTTGGCCTCGAAGAGAGCGACAAGCCAGAAGAGGCCTGGGCGTGCTATGTCTTCGGCATCTGCCGTGAGACTATCAAGCGCGGCGGCAAGGTGGCCGGATTTGACGCGGCATTTGCCGGAGACGTTCCCCTTGGAGCCGGCCTGAGTTCTTCGGCAGCCCTTGAAAGTTGTTTTGCCTTCGCCATCAACTCTCTTAACAATAACGGTATCGACAGATTTGAGCTTGCAAGGATAGGCCAGAGCACTGAGCACAATTACTGTGGCGTCAAGTGTGGAATTATGGACCAGTTCGCCTCGTGTTTCGGCAAGGCCGGCTGCCTCATACGCCTGAACTGCAAGACCCTTGAGTATAAATATTTCCCGTTTGATCCTGCTGCTCACGGCTACAGACTTGTCCTTGTCGATTCCTGCGTAAAGCACGAACTCGCTTCATCTGCATACAACAAGCGCCGCCTGTCCTGTGAAAATGCAATCGCCGCCATCAGGAAGAACCATCCTGAGGCTGAGACCCTCAGCGACTGTAAGCGTTTGTGGCTTGAAGAGGTCCGTGGAGAAATCCCTGAAGAAGACTTTCTGCGGGCGGAATATGTCATCGGCGAAGTACAACGTGTCCTCGATGTCTGTGATGCCCTTGAACGTGACGATTTCGAGACCGCCGGAGAGATGATGTATCAGACCCATTTCGGCTTGAGCAAACTGTACGAGGTCAGCTGCGAAGAACTCGACTTTCTCAACAAGCTTGCCCGCAGGATGGAAGTCACAGGTTCCCGAGTAATGGGCGGCGGCTTCGGCGGCTGCACCATCAATCTTGTCAGGGAAGAGCTTTATCAGCCGTTCGTCAATGCTGTAATGAGTCAGTTCGAGGCAAAGTTCGGACACGCACCAAAGATCTATGACGTTGTCATCTCTGACGGCGCCCGCCAGATAGTATAGTACAGACGCAAATCATTCGCGTCTGTACGAATTATTCGAAGAAATTCCGGATCCAGCCGGGGCCGATGTTGACGAGGCCGCCGGCTGCTTCTTTTATTTGCGGGTTGCGGTTGAGGATACCGGCGCAGTCTTCGTAGACGTTGAAGCCGACGGCAAGCATCTCCATCTGTCCTTTTTCCGGATAGGTGAAGGTGATTTCGGAGTCGGCGCCGTCGATTTTGAAGAACTTCAGTTCAACATCTTTTCCAATTTCCTGCAGGGTGACGAATTTGCACATCTCGATGATGATGTCATTCAGTCCGGCATCAAATATCTTTATTTTTTCGATGAATTCCCCGACGGTGGACACCTGCCTTCCGACATAGTCTTCAGGAACGGCTTCTGCGTTCAGAGGTGTCTCGCTCAGCACGAGTATAAGGTGCTCGGAAGAGTCGTGATAGAGCACTGGGTACTTGGCGAGATTCATCCTGCCGCAGTGAGGGCACTGCCAGGTAAAGAGCTCTCCGGTCAGAGCCTTTGCCTTGAGTTCAGGTTCCTGTACGGCATTGATGCTATGATATGCCTCGATTTCATGAATTTGTCCGCAACAGGAACAAATCTCTTTTTCTTTTCTCACCATAATACACAAAGATAGCGATTTTTAGTAACTTTGCCTTTGAGGTAATTTTATTTGGAGTAATGGAAAAAACTTGGAGATGGTTTGGCCGCAGAGACAAAGTAAGCCTTGAGATGCTGCGCCAGATCGGAGTTGAAGGTATTGTGACGGCGTTGCACGACGAGCCTGTCGGTGCCGTGTGGACCGTTGAGAAAATCAATGAGATGAAGGCATATATCGAGTCCTTCGGTCTTCGCTGGTCCGTCGTCGAAAGCCTTCCTGTCAGCGAACAGATCAAATATGCCGGACCCGACCGCGACCGCTTGATAGAAAACTACAGGGTCAGTCTTGCCAACCTCGGCAAGTGTGGCATAAAAACCATCTGCTACAATTTCATGCCTGTAATCGACTGGGTGCGGACAGAACTGGAACATCCGATGCCGGACGGTACGCTTTCTCTCTATTTCGATTACACCCGCTTTGCGTATTTTGATATCAAAATCCTTGGTCGCAAGGATGCCGGGAAGGATTTTCCGGAGGAGGTCGTCGCAAAAGTCGAAGCCCTTGATAAGACTATCACGGAGGAAGAAAAGCAGCAGCTCATAGATACCATCATCACAAAGACCCAGGGTTTCGTGAACGGTCCGCTTGGCGATGCCGAAGGCAGTCCGGTCGCAAGGTTCAAGGAATTGATGAGGCCGTATGAAGGAATGACCAAGGATGACCTTCGCGCCAATATGAAATATTTCCTTGAGGCCGTGATGCCGGTTTGCGACGAGTATGACATCAATATGTGCGTCCATCCGGATGATCCTCCTATGCCTGTGTTCGGAATGCCGAGGCTTGTCTGCGATGCTGACGACATACGCTGGCTCCTTGGTGTCGTGGATAATTTCCACAATGGGCTGACATTCTGCGCCGGCTCGCTCTCTGCGGGTGCACATAACGATGTTGTGGCGATGGCACGCGAGTTTGCACCGCGCACGCATTTCGTGCATATGCGTTCCTGTGATTTTCTTGCCGGAGGCGATTTCGTCGAGGCCCCTCACGTAGGAAGCAGGGTGAACCTTGTCGATCTTGTGGAGATATTCGAGGATACCGGACGTAATCTGCCGATGCGTGTCGATCACGGCAAGACCATGCTGGGCGATGAGAAGGTGGGGTATAACCCGGGCTACACCTTCCACGGCCGTATGCTTGCCCTGGGGCAGGTGGAAGGAATGATCGCGGCGGTAAGACATCTGAAACAAAAATAGAATCAAGAATATGAATGAACTTTATTCAGTAGAAGGAAAAGTAGCCGTCATTACAGGTGCGGCCGGTGTGCTGGGAGGTTCCCTCGCCCGTCATTTTGCATCTCAGGGTGCGGACGTGATTGCCCTTGTGCACCGTCCGGAACAGGTTGAAACCACGGTGGCTGAATTGAAGAAACTCGGCGGCAATCCGTGCGGCTATGCCTGCAACGTGATGGATTCCGCCGAGGTTTCCAAGGTTGCCGATGACATCGTCGCAAAGTATGGGAAGGTTGACATCCTCATCAATGTTGCCGGCGGCAACGTGCCTGGCGCAACCGTTATGGATGACCAGAATTTCTGGGATATGAAGATAGAGGACTGGGACAAGGTCATGAATCTCAACCTCAACGGCACGGTCTTCCCGTGTCACGCTTTCTCAAAGACATTTGCAAAGCAGGGTCACGGCTGCATTCTCAACATCTCGTCAATGGCTGCTTATGACGCCCTAACCCGTGTTCCGGGCTATGGCGCAGCTAAGGAAGGCGTGTCAAATTTCACGCGCTGGCTGGCACAGGAGATGGCAATCAAGTACAACGAAAAAATCCGCGTAAACGCCCTTGCTCCCGGTTTTTTCATCGGTAAGCAGAACCGTGCCGCCCTTCTCAATGAAGATGGCAGTTATACTCCGCGTTCCATCAAGGTAATCGCAAAGACACCTATGCGCCGCTTCGGTGACCTCACCGAACTCAACGGCGCCGCCCAGTTCCTCTGCTCCGACGCTGCCGCTTTCATCACCGGCGTTATCCTGCCGGTTGATGGCGGATTCAGCTCCTTCAGCGGAATATAATATCCGTCAGAACGAAGAGTCTTCGACATTTATGTCATCACGCAGGCGCGGAGGGTCTCCGCGTCGGCGGTAGAGTGAATCAAGCGGTATCTCCGGCTGAAGGAGGTTTTCGGGAACGTCCATCTTTGAGAAACGCTGGAAATACTGCACGCAGGCGTCGCGCCACCAGCGGGCGTCGGCCTCCTGTATGAGCAGGCGTTCCTGGACCTTGTTCCAGGTGTCAGCGTCGACATAATTCCTGACCTCGGCCCAGGTGTCGAGATATCCGCGGACGGTCTCAATACCGTCGTTGTAATGCTGGCAGATATCTTCCCAGAGCGTATTGCCGTTTTTCATCCTGTAATCCCACGGAACGTGGTGGAACCAGAGGAGGAGATTCTCCGGACAGGTCTCGATGTTTTCATACATAGAGGCCAGAGGCTCCGGATACTGTCCTGTGTTTCCTGATCCGGTGGCGACGGTGCGGTCGAAGCCCACGCCGCCTTCTTCCGCCTTGTGGTAGTAGAGCGGTGACCAGTCAGGCCTTATGCTTCTCTGCCAAGGCCCCGGTCCGTAGTGGCTTCCATTGAAGATGTGATGGAATCCAAGAGGCATCGTGTAGTTTACCACTGCCTCGCGGGAACTCAGCATCATTTCCTTGACAGGTGCCACGAATTTCTTTTCCCAGCGTGACTTGCTGCAGAGGGCCGGTTTCCTGAATGTGAGATGAATCCACTCGTCGGCAATCTGCTCACTGGTGAGCGTCGGGTCCCAGGCGAGTCTTCCGAATGCATACCAGTTGGCCTGCGAGAATATATGGCCGCACCAGGTGCTTTCCTGACCGGTATTGGCTACGCCTGCAATGGCGGTTCTGTCGTCACAGCCGTTGCTGAACAATGTTCCGAAGAACTCTTCCCACATAGGTCCGAGGTATGCAAGATGCATACTTTGCCCAAGATATTCCTGAGTGACCTGAAGCTCGGGCATCGATGCGGTCCGATCAAGATTGAAGAACAGGGGGCTCACCGGCTCGCGGGCCTGGAAATCAACCGGGCCGTTCTTTATCTGTATGATTACATTGTCGGCGAACAGGCCGTCAAGATGCTTGAATTCCTCTACCGCCTGGTTTGCACGGTCAGGACTTGTTGATGAATAGACGAATGCACGCCACATCACTATTCCACCGTGCGGGGCGAGGGCTTCTGCAAGCATGTTTGCTCCGTCGATGTGGCTGCGGCCAAAGTCCTGAGGACCCGGCTGGCCTTCCGAAGAAGCCTTTACGAGAAATCCACCGAAGTCCGGTATTGCGGCATAGATTTCATCAGCCTTGGCTTTCCACCATGCTATTACGGCCGGTTCCAGCGGGTCGGCTGTAGCCAGCTCCTGCAGGGCAAGCGGAGTGGCGAAATTGATGGACAGATAGGTCCTGATACCGTATTCGCGAAGGATGTCGGCAATCTGTGCCACGCGGGCGATATGGGTGGCGTCAAGAATCTTCGGATTTGCATTGACGTTGTTCAGAACGCTGCCGTTGATGCCTATTGACTTGTTGAGGCGTCCGTAGGTGTGAATCCGTTCTGTCGGAATATCCTCTTCTGTCCAGGACCATATCGAAGGACCGGCGTAGCCGCGTTCGACGGTGTCGTCAAGGTTATCCCAGTGGTTCAGGATACGGTATTCATAATATGGGGTGCCCTCCGGTTCGACAGGGCCGTTGGCCAGCCATAAGACATCATTGCCGTGGGTGCATCCCACGGCAATGAATATGAGTGTCAGAAGTGTGATTCTCTTCATATCGATTATTCGTCAATGCCTTCGATTGTCTCGATGTTTCCATCGGCGTCGAAACTGAGCTCACAAACTTTGAGGCTGCGGAGCCAGGACTTTCCGCCTGACGGAGCGCTGTCGTGGTGGAACAGGTACCACTTGCCTTCCCATTCGATGATGGAGTGGTGTGTGGTCCAGCCTACGACAGGAGTGAGGATGACACCCTTGTATGTGAACGGTCCGTAAATGTTGTCACCGACAGCATAGCAGAGGAGGTGGCTGTCACCGGTAGAGTATGTGAAATAGTACTTGCCGTCCTTCTTGAATGTCCAGCTGGCCTCGAAGAAGCGGTGCGGGTCGTCGGCTGCGAGAGGTTTGCCTTCCTCGTCGACCACTACGACAGGCTTAGGCTCCTCACCGAACTGAAGCATATCCTTTGAAAGTTTTACCACGCGGCTTGGAAGAGAAGGCTGGTTGCCGTGAGGGAGGTTCGGACTGTCAGGCGTGTTGTTCTTAGCGGGGTCTTCGATACCCACATTGTCCCTGTATGACTGAAGCTGACCGCCCCAGAGCCCGCCGAAGTACATATAGTACTCGCCGTTGTCCTTGAGGATGGCCATATCGATGGAGTAGCTGCCGTGTACCGGCTCCGGTTGAGGGATGAATGGTCCTGCAGGGTTGTCTGCAACGGCTACACCGTGGCGGAACACTTCATTTTTGTCCTTCATAGGGAAGAACATATAATACTTGCCGTCCTTTTCCTGTACGTCGCAGTCCCAGAGCTGGCGTCCGTGCCAGGCGATGTCTTCCTGACGGAGTGCGCAGCCGTGGTCGACGACCTTGCCGGTCATAGGGTCGCCCTCGATGGAGAGGACGTGGTAGTCCTTCATGATGTACTGGTCGCCGCTGTCGTCCTCGACATTCGACTCGTCTTCCCAGTCGTGAGAAGGATAGATATAGATCTTGCCGTTGAAGACGTGAACTGAAGGGTCAGCCATATAGTCTTCCGGGAAAAGGTATCGCTTTACAACTTTCTTTGCCATAACGGATTGTATTTAGTGTTATTGATTTATTTCTCTTGATTCTTTGCTTCGATGGCCCTGTTCATCTCATTGAGTTTCTCGTCGGTGAGAGGATACTTGTAGATAAGGAATCCTACCAGCACGAGAAGAACGGCCGGGATGATGGTGGTAAACAGCAGGATTGCGTTCTGAGCTGTAGCGTTGTATTCGTTCAGCTTGGTATAATAGGCATTTACCGGAGCGCTGATGAATGATGCCAGGAACACTACGATGAAGATTCCGAGCACGAGCTGAAGGCACTTGTTGGCCTTGAACTCCTTCCACATCTCACCGAATGAAACAGGTTTCTCAGGAGTGGTGGCGATGTTTTCCTTGCTTCCGAGGAAGCAGAGGGTGAGGAGAATGAAACCTACGATCGCGAAGATGCAGGTAACGGTGAACCAGGCCTTAGGATCGGTAGGCAGGGCTGATTCCTCGCTTGCAAGGTTGAAACCGATGGCACCCATAACCCAAGGGGTGATGAACCCGGCAAGGGAGAAGCCGGCCTTGAATGCGACACCTGCAAGGGCGTTGACGGTAGCGGCAGGTCTGTTGCCGGTACGGTACTCGGCTTCGGTGATTACCTCAGGGACCAGAGCCCACATAAGAGAACCGACAAGGAGGCCGACACCTGTCATAACCTTGGCGATCTGAATGAGGGTGACGTTCTGCTGGACATCAAAGAACTTGCCGATGACGAAGAGTGCGGCGAATCCCACCAGACCGACGGAGAGAAGCAGATAGTAAAGACCCTTCTTACCGAACATCTTCTTCAGTACAGGCATAAGAGGAAGGATGATGAAAGCAGGGATGGTACCGATAGCCATGAATACAGCCTGATTCCAGTCGACGGCGATTCCGACGATCATTGCAAGTCCGATAGGGAAGCCGGCCTGAACGACAATCTGACCGATGTTGGCGCAGACCATACGGGTCGAGGTGAGAATGAGCACCTCGTCGTTGTCGCGGGTCATGCTGGCCATGATGGAGCCGTAAGGAATGTTCACGACCGAATAAATCATGCTGAGCAGGGTGTAGCTCACCGTAGCGTAGATGACCTTCAGGGTCATTGTCCAGGTCGCGGCTGCAGGGAGCATAAGCAGGCAGGCTGCCACTGTGAGCGGGATGCCGCCATAGAGCAGGTATGTGCGGTACTTGCCTAACTTCGGGTTGTGGTTATCAATGTATTTTCCGACTATCGGACTCCAGAAACAGTCAAGGAGTCGGACTGCGAGGATAAGCCCGCTGACGAAGGCAGGACTGATTTTCAATACTGTAGTAAGATACAGCATCAAGAAACAGGCGACTGTCTGGAAAATCAGATTCTGGGCGAGGTCTCCCGAACCGAATCCGATTCTCTGGAGCCAGCTGAGTTTGTAGAAGCCTTTCGCTTCTGCTGAATTAGTTGAAGCCATTTTTTATTTAGTGTTAGTTTAACTTTCCGGCGAATTAGCTTATAAAGATATGAATTTTACATATCAATGCCAAATATCAGGGAGAACGTATTTCTGCCGGTTCCATTCACCTTTTCAGACAATTCGGCAAAAGAGCCGCCGCCGTTGTGGTTGTAGGATACGCCCACGTGGGTGTCGAACGGAATCCAGAGGAAATTCGAGAGGTGCAGCTTGAAATCGGCCCCTGCACTGTACAGGTCGCCTGAATGCTTCGGAGAGGAGAAAACAGAATAATCGAAATGGAATACCAGTTCGAAATTCCGCAGGTAGAACCACGGGCAGAGCCCGGCCCAGTCAACGGACCCGAATGGCATTGCGTAATCGGCCGTGAATTTGGCCTGCTGCCGGTGTCCGGCTATGAAACTCAGGGCCGAAGAATCATATCCGCGGGGGGTCATCGAAGATATGGCATCCACATACGTCCCTTTGCCAAGGATGTGTGCGTAAAGGCCTGAAAGGCGTATCCCGTGTGTGCGGGCAAATCCGGGGATGTAGGCATATACCATCCCGTATGCCGTCCGGCAGTAGTTGTCAATCTGTGTCGGGCGCAGGTTGTAGCCGACCTCCGCTCCGATTCCCCAGCGCGGATAAATGCCCGAAGGCGATGTCGGCAGCATAGTGTACCCGCGGAGCGAAGCGGACAGGGTCATCATCGGCCTTCCGAGGAAAATGTCATTTGAGCCGCTGAACCTGACCTGCGGCGTAAAACCGCGCAGCACGCCATTCGAATTGAACCGTAATGGGATATATGCCTTGGCTGAATAGGTCAGGAAAGGCTTTTCCGTCGAGTACTGGCGGATTTCGTCCTTCCCGTCCTTGTCCCTGGCCCGGATGGATTCCGTACGTTTGCGGTCATTGAAGTCCACGCTTGCCTCCAGGACGGGGAGCCGGCCGGAATAGGAGAATTTGGCGTGCCCGGAATGATTCCACGAGCCGTCCTTGACGGCCGCGTGATAGCCTATGCTTCCCCACGCTGTGCCGAGGTCATTCTGGAAGAACGCCGTTGCACCGAGTCCGGCGTTGGTGGTGATATCCTCGAAACTGGCTGTCTTGATGGCGTCGGCATTGACGAATACGGGAGCCCACGAGTGGAACTTTATGAGGTGGCCGAGCTTTGAGTAGTTCCGCGGTTCGCTGAGCCTGACCTCTGTCGGGGCTTCAGGGCCTTCTTCCTGCGCCGATATTTTGTCGGCCATAGGATATTCGTGCTGCAGGGAGAAGTCGACAGCCACAGGCCGTATTTCCGACAGGGCAGTCTTGTGTATGTTGCGCCCGTCTGCTGTCAGGACCGTGTATGCCAGCGATGTGCCTCCGTCGAGGAAGATGAAGTCTTTTGCACCGTTGCGGGTGTTTGTCCAGCGGACAGCCTCTCCTGTGTTTGTGTTGACTGAATACAGTTCTGTCACGCCGCCAAGGTCGGAGGTGAACAGAATCCTGCCGTTTCGGGCGTCAAGGTTGTTGATCTGGGCGTGTTGCGGCCCGAGGATGCAGCTGAAATCGCTCACGCGGAACAGGCCGATACCCTCGTCCGACAAGGCGCTGGCAAACAGTTCGCCGCCGTCCCAGGCGATTTCGACGAACTGGAAGCCGTCGGGAGCGGCAATGCTTCTGATCCTATGGCCGTCTGTCGCATCGAGAAATACGATGTTGCTGCCTCCGCGGTCGGGATATTCCACAACGGCAACGTCGCTGCCGGCGGGAACCGGATTGAAATACTTTTCCTTTTTGGTCAGCCTCCGGACATTGCCGAACCTGTCCAGACAGTAGATGTCTGAAAATGACCTGAGCTCCCATCGTGCGTCTCCGCGGAATTCGCTCCAATATATCCTGCCGTTGCCGGCCTTCAGCCTTGATGCCGTTTCAGAAAAGGCGCGCAGGCGCGTTTCTGTACCGTCCGGAGAAATGCAGACGAGGCTGGCCGGCTGGTCGATGCCGCTGCGGACTGCGTAGATCACATTTCCCAGCACTGTCAGCTGACTGTATTCCGTGAAGCGCCTGCGGCTCCGGGTCAGCTGTTTGCTTCCGTAGAACGGTCCGCGGGCATCGGCGTCCGCCTTCCATTCGTCTCCAAGCTTGTGAAGGATTTCATCCATTCCTTCCCTGAAAGGTTTTCCGGTGGTCTCAAGGGCCGTTTTCTGCAGGTTGTAGAAAGCAAAACCGTGATGGTCGGACAGACGGCGGTAGAAATGGGAGGAGAAATCAGGAGCATCAAGATAGGCGCGCATACCTGCTATGGATACATAGCCTATCCTGTAGTAATCGGGAGAATAACGGCTCAGCGAGCCCCATCGCCATTGCCAGTAGTTGCGGTATTGCCCTTCGTCGAAGCTTGCCCGCAGGTATTCCAGAAATTCCGCCGAACGGCCGCGGCCCGAGGAGGTGAGTGCGGTCTCGGCGACCACGGCATCACCTTCAAAGAAGGCCTGCCCGCCGTAAACGGCGCTCAAAGCTCCGACGGCCACGTCACCGAACAGTACGTTCAACCAGCGGAACGGATAGTTGTGATAGTTTTCCATCTGCGCCACGTGGCGGGATTCGTGCAGGGTAAGATGTGTCGGGGTGCTTATGGAAATCGGGTGATAGGCATCCGGTACGGTGAAAAGTTCCATCCTGCGGGGAGCCCAGGCCACAAGGCCGTTATTGGCCGAATATTGTGTATGAAGGACGACGGGGGTCTTTGACTTGTAGCTGTCACCGGGGGTGTTGCCTACGCTCCGGCCGACTTTCGGGCGGCTCGCCTCAAGGCCGGTGGCATAGATTTTTGCGAGCGAGTCAAGCCCTCTCGGATAAATCACCCTGAAGGCGTCGGTTTCAATCTGTGACCAGCGTGTGCTGCCGGCATCGCTGCCTTGCGAATACCACTGCGCGTTGATGGAATTTGCCGCTATGCAGAATATGATTGAAGTGATTATCAGTTTCGCCTTCATAACAAGACAAATCTAACATTTTTTAGTTAACTTTACCCGATTCCAGTAATGCTGATGGTCAAAAAACTGATAATATCGGCTTGCGTCCTGCTGGCCGCCGTTTCCTGCGGCGGTCCAAAGGCGCCGTCTGCCCCGACATACCGCAGTTTCCCTCTTCCGGATCCCGCACCCGTGATGGTCTCGGACGAGGCCGAACGTATCGCCTATTCAATCGACCACTTTTGGGACAAATATCTTGCGGCGCAGGCTGTGACTGATTCCGCGGCGGTGCTTGGGGTGAGGAACGGAGAGATAGAAAAATCTTTCGCGACCTATGTCGCCCTCCTGAACCTTGTCCCTATGGACCAGGCGAAAAAATCTGTCGCAGACCTTTTCAGGAGAATAGAGTCGAAGCAGGCCGAGGATGACTCGTCGCTGTTCTATCTCCGTTTCACGGAAATAGTGTCGAGGTATCTCTATGATCCCAATTCCCCGATCCGCAACGAAGATTTCTATCTGCCTTTCGTCGAGGGTATGGCGAAAAGCAGGTTCACCCGGGAGGATATGATTCCGGCCTATTCGTACGAGGCAAGGATGTGCAGGCTCAACCCCTACGGAAGCAAGGTCGCCGATTTCAAGTTCAAGGATATCGACGGCAGGGTTCACAGTCTCTACGGGATCGGGGCTGCACATACCATTCTCTTCTTCAGCAATCCATACTGTCCGAACTGCAAGGAGATTATGGACGAGTTCATATCGTTCGAAAACTTCAACTGGTGGATTTCCACCGGCGACCTTGCCATCGCCAGCATCTATATCGACAAGGAAATCGAAGAATGGCGCGAATACCAGCCGAACTACCCGGATAACTGGATCACGGGTTATGACCATAATTACATAATCCGCGAGGATGTCCTCTATAACGTCAGGGCCATCCCGTCGCTGTACCTGCTGGATGCCGAAAAGCGTGTCATACTCAAGGACGCCCCTCAAGAACAGATCGTCCAATACCTTTCAAGAAAACTACAAAACAGATAATACTATGAACATCACAAGAAAACTCTGGTCACGCACCGCTGACGGCAAGGCTGTCTACAAGTACAAACTCACTAACAGCAAGGGAGCCTCCGTGGTTCTCTGCAATATCGGAGCCGGCATCGTATCGGTCATTGTCCCGGACAAGGACGGCAAGATGGCCGACGTCTGCCTGAGTTATCGCAAGCCGGAGAGCTATTTCCACGACGGCCCCTGCCTTGGAAAGTGCCCCGGCCGTTTCGCCAACCGCATCAATGTCGGCAAGTTCACACTTGCGGGCAAGGAATATTCAGTCCCTGTAAACTGTGGCCCGAACCACCTTCACGGCGGCCCTGAAGGTTTCGCCAACCAGGTCTGGGAATCACGCAAGCGCAATGGAGGTGTCGAATTCAAATATGTATCCGCCGACGGCGAGATGGGCTATCCGGGCAACCTTGTGGTCGTAGCCCGCTACGTCTGGACAGAAAACAATGAGCTTCAGCCCAGCTTTACCGCCAGGACCGACGCCGAGACCGTGGTCAATCTCACAAACCACGCATATTTCAACCTCAACGGCAAGGGATCCGTCCTTCGTCACTACCTCAAGCTCAACGCTTCCGAATACCTCGCAACCGATGATACCCTCATCCCTGTCGGAGAGCCGGAGAACGTTGCAGGAACCCCGATGGACTTCCAGAATGCCAAGACTCTGGGCAGGGACATCAAGAAAGACTTCCCTGCACTCAACTACGGAAAGGGATATGACGCCTGCTGGTGCCTTGACGGTTATATGAAGGGCCAGCTGCAGGAGGCTGCAGAACTTTATTCAAAGGCCAGCGGCCGCGTACTCAAGGTATTCACCACCCAGCCGGGCATTCAGGTTTATACGGGCAACTGGCTTGGAGGCTGCCCTGTCGGAAAGAACGGCCGCATCTACAGGGATTACGACGGTGTCGCCCTCGAGTGCCAGCACTTCCCGGACAGCCCTAACCGCCCTGAATATCCTTGCACGGTGCTCAAGCCCGGCAAGACCTTCCACGAGGCAATCATTTACGCGTTCGGCACACTATGAGACAATACCTCGACCTGCTGCAGGAAATAATGGACAACGGTGTGGTCAAGAAAGACCGCACCGGAGTCGGTACCAAAAGCATATTCGGATACCAGATGCGTTTCGACCTGAGCAAGGGCTTCCCTCTGCTGACCACGAAGAAGGTGCACCTGCGTTCCATCATTCACGAACTTCTCTGGTTCATCAGCGGCAACACCAACATCGGTTATCTTCGGGACAACAAGGTCACGATATGGGATGAATGGGCCGATGAGAACGGCGACCTGGGTCCCGTCTATGGCAAGCAGTGGCGCAGCTGGCAGACTCCGGACGGGCGCTCGATCGATCAGCTTTCCCAAGTTATCGAGACCATCAGGAACAATCCTGATTCCCGCCGTATCATTGTCTGTGCCTGGAATCCGTCGGATGTCGACAAGATGGCCCTGCCGCCTTGCCATTGCTTCTTCCAGTTCTATGTCGCAGACGGCAAGCTAAGCTGCCAGCTTTATCAGCGCAGCGCGGATACATTCCTCGGCGTGCCGTTCAATATCGCATCCTACGCGCTGCTGACAATGATGATTGCGCAGGTCTGCGGCCTTGAGCCGGGCGAATTCGTCCACACCACCGGCGATACGCACATCTACCTGAATCACTTCGACCAGGTACGCGAACAGCTTTCCCGTGAGCCGCGCCCACTTCCGAAAATGAAGATTAATCCGGAAATTAAGAGTATCTTTGACTTCAAATATGAGGATTTTGAATTGACCGACTACAATCCGTGGCCGGCGATCAAGGCCCCTGTAGCCGTGTGATTATGGAAAAATGTCTTATAGTCGCGATTGCCGACGACCACGCAATCGGAGTCAAGGGCGGTCTTCCCTGGCATTTGAGCGAAGACCTGAAATACTTCAAGAGAATGACCCAGGGCTGCCCGGTGATAATGGGCAGGACCACTTACTTTTCACTTCCTTTCCATCCGCTGAAGGGAAGGAAGAACATCGTGCTCAATCTTGGAGGAGACCCTATCCCGGAGGCGACCTGTGTCTATTCGTTCGACGAGGCATTCGCCGAAGCTGAAACGGAGCAGTCCGAAAGGTTTTTCGTGATGGGTGGAGCTTCAGTTTACAAGGCGGCCATCAATATGATGGATAAACTGTATATAACACACGTTCATACCAAAGTACCCGGCGCCGATGCCTTTTTCCCGGAGATCGACCCGGAAATCTGGCAGGTCGAGTCGAAGTCGGAGACCTTCACGGATGAAGAAACGGGATACAGGTTCGAGTTTGTGGTTTATTCCAGAAAGACGGTTGAATAATTAAATAATCAGTTGGCAGTGGCAACAGGAAAAAGAGAGAAGTTCAGCAGCAGGTTCACATTCATAATGGCAATGGCCGGCTCGGCCATAGGTCTTGGCAATATCTGGCGTTTTCCCTATATGGTGGGAGAATATGGCGGTGCCGCGTTCATAATCATTTATGTCCTTTGCGGTATTTTCATATCTCTGCCTATCTTCATTTGTGAAGCCATTGTCGGCCGCCGGACCAGAAGCAGCAGCTACGATGCGATGAGCAAGCTTGCTCCGGGATCAAACTGGAAGCTTATCGGTCTGGTGACCGTTGTCACCGCTTTTGTGATCACTTCGTATTACAGCGTGGTGGGAGGCTGGTCGCTTGATTATTTTATCCGTTCCTGCTCCGGCGGGTTGAAAGCCGGGACACAAGAGGAAGCGACCGGTATTTTTACGAATTTCTCTTCTTCGGTATGGGAGCCGCTGGCGGCCTTTACCGGTTTCCTTGCGCTTTCGGCAACAATCGTTGCCGCCGGAGTAAAGGGAGGTATCGAAAAATTCACCAAATGGGCGACGCCGTCACTCGGTATCCTGATCATCCTCATTGCCTTGTATTCAATCTCCCTTCCGGGGTCATCTGCAGGAGTGGAATATCTCATCAAGCCCGACTGGAGCAAACTGACGCCAAGCACATTCTCTTATGCGCTCGGCCAATCCTTTTATTCACTTTCCCTCGGGGTCGGTTGCGTGGTGGTCTATTCTTCGTTTATGAAGAAATCCGACAATATACTTGTCTCCGGTGGATGGACTGCATTATTTGACACGCTTTTCGCCATCATTGCGGGTTTTGCCGTTATGCCGGCCGTATTTGCCGCCAACATCGAGCCGGGATCCGGACCGTCGCTGGTGTTCGAGACTCTCCCGTACATTTTCTTCCAGATGGGGCAGCAGGCTCCTGTCCTGAGCAGAATCATAACGATTCTTTTCTTCCTGGCTATCCTGGTAGCCGCCCTCACTTCTTCGATTTCAATGTTCGAGGTGTGTGTGGAGCATATGGTCGACCATAAGAAACAGTCGAGAAAAAAGGCCGCGGTCCGGTTCTTCCTATGGTCGTGGGTGCTTGGAACCCTCTGCTGCCTTTCATTCGGTGTCCTGAAGAATCTGAAGATATTCGGCAACACCATCTTCTCAACCTGTGACATCCTTTCATCCAACTACCTTATGACACTCACTGCGCTTGTGATGTCGATATTTGTGGGTTGGAAAATGAACAAGAGTGAAGTCAGGGATGAGTTCACTAACGGAGGGACCCTCAAGGGCAACGCAAGGATATTCGACACTCTGCATTTTGTCGTCAAATGGATAATTCCCGTGATGATCCTCGAGATTTTCGTCTCGAATTTCATCAACATCTAGACTCCCAGCTCGGACTTCAATGCGCGAAGCAGGTCAAAGGCCTGAAGAGGAGTCATATTGTTGAGGTCTGCGCCTTCAAGCTTTTCCTTAAGGGAAGATAACGTAGGGTCATCCAGCTGGAAGAAAGACAGCTGGACACTTCCGTCTTCAGAAGCGTCCCTGGACAGGGCTGCGGCATTCTTCTCGCGGCGTTCAAGGTCACGCAGCGTCTTTTCCGCAGCGTCTATGACCTCCCGCGGCATTCCGGCAAGCCGGGCAACGTGGATACCGAAACTGTGTGCCACGCCTCCGGGGACAAGCTTGCGCAGGAAGATGACGTCGTGACCCTCCTCCTTCACCGCGATGTGATAGTTCTTCACCCTCGGATAAAGGTCTTCGAGGTCGTTGAGTTCGTGGTAGTGCGTGGCGAACAGGGTCTTCGCCCCCTTGCCGTTCTCGTGGATGTACTGCACGAGGGCGCGGGCGATGGACATTCCGTCGTAGGTTGAGGTGCCTCGTCCAATCTCATCCAGCAGCACCAGCGAGCGGGACGAAAGGTTGTGCATTATCATCGAGGTCTCGAGCATCTCGACCATAAATGTCGATTCCCCTCTCGAGATATTGTCGGTTGCTCCGACTCGGGTGAATATCTTGTCGAAATATCCGATATGAGCCTCAGCGGCCGGTACGAACGAACCTGTCTGAGCCATCAGCACAATCAGGGCCGTCTGGCGCAGGAGGGCGGACTTGCCTGCCATATTCGGACCTGTGAGGATGATTATCTGCTCGCCGCGGCTGTCCATCTTGACATCGTTCGGGACATATTCCTCGCCCGGCTTCATAAGCGTTTCAATGACAGGATGACGCCCGGCCCTGATGTCAAGCACCGTGCCCCTGTTCACATCGGGACGGCAATATCCGCGGTCGATCGCCTGTTGGGCGAAACCCTGCAGCACGTCAAGCCTGGCTATGATGCGGCAGTTCTCCTGGATGTCGCGTATGGCTTTCTGTATGTCTGCGACGAGGGCCCCGAACAGACGGGCTTCGATTTCATAGATAGTCGCTTCGGCGCTGAGAATCTTGTCCTCGTAATCCTTGAGTTCTTCAGTTATGTAACGCTCGGCATTTACAAGGGTCTGCTTGCGTATCCACTCCGGCGGGGCCTGGTCTCGGAAGGTGTTGCGGACCTCGATATAGTAGCCGAAAACGTTGTTGTAACCTATCTTGAGGGATGATATGCCGGTGCGTTCGATTTCGCGCTGCTGCATCTGGATGAGATATTCCTTGCCTCCGCGGGATATCCGGCGCAGTTCGTCCAGCCGTGCGTCCACGCCCGGGGCGATGACGTCACCCTTGCCTATTTGCGACGCGGACTCCGGGCCTAAGGTGGAATTTATGCGCTCAAGGGTCTTCTCCGTGTTGCGCATTCCTTTTATCAGCCGGTCAAGGGCGGAAATGCCGGTTCCGCCGCACAGTTCCCGGATAGGCCGCATCCTGCTGAGGGAGCGTCCGAGCTGGAGCACCTCGCGCGGCAGAATCTTTCCGGTAGCGGCGCGGGAGATGATCCTTTCGAGGTCTCCCACCTCGCCGATATAGCCTTGCAGTTCGCGCAGCACCTCTTCGTTGTCGTAGAAGAACTGCACGGTGTCGAAGCGGTCACCCAGTTCCTTGAGGTCCATCACGGGCATTGCCAGCCACTGGCGGAGAAGCCTGGCGCCCATAGGCGAGCAGCAGCGATCTATTGTGTCGACAAGGGAGACGCCCTCCTTGCCTGCGTTGCTTTGGAAAATCTCAAGGTTGCGGAAGGTGAACTTGTCCATCCAGACGAATTTCTCCTCGTCTATGCGGGCAAGCGAGCAGATGTTGCGGAGGCCGGTGTGCCGGGTCTGTTCGAGATAGAATACAAGGGCTCCGGCGGAGCATATCGCCAGAGGGAAACCGTCCACTGCAAAACCCTTCAGGCTGTTAACGCCCAGCTGCTTGCAGAGCTTTTCCTCGGCGGCTTCCTGCACGAACGCCCACTCTTCGAGAGGGCTGATGTAGTAGTCGCCGAAACGTTCCTTCACAGCACGCAGCACGTCGCGCTGCACCACGAGTTCCTTGGGCTGGAGCGAGGAGAGGAGCGTGCCGATATATTCAATTGAGCCCTGCGCCACCTGGAAGGTACCGGTGGACACGTCGAGGAATGCGGCACCGCACTGGTTGTTGTCGAAAGTGAGTCCCGCAAGGTAGTTGTGCTCCTTCTGTTCGAGCATCGACTCGCCGAAAGCGACACCTGGAGTGAGGATTTCGGTGATGCCGCGCTTTACAAGCTTGTTCTTGGCGAGTGCCGGGTCTTCCAGTTGGTCGCAGATGGCCACCTTGTAGCCCGAGCGGACCAGTTTCTGCAGGTAGCTTTCTATGGCGTGGTGCGGGAATCCGGCCATCGGGGTGTCACCCTTGTCGCCGTTGGAACGGCGGGTGAGGACGAGTCCGAGAACCTTGCTGGCAAGGAGGGCGTCGTCGGAGTATGTTTCATAAAAATCACCGACGCGATAAAGCAATATCGCCTCCGGGTGCTGCGCTTTGATGCTGAAATACTGCTTCAGCATCGGGGTATCTTCCTTGACCTTTGCCATAGCTCACAAAACACACAAAATTAGCAATAATTTTTCGCAGTATTTACCTATATTTGTGCTATTGTGAATATTAATAACCAATATATACGCGAATGAAGAAGCTATTATTTGTCCTGACGGCAGCAATCTGCCTTCTGACAGCTTGTAACACAGAAAAGTACGAGTATCCGTTCCAGAATCCGAAGCTCTCCGTGGACCGGAGGGTCGAGAATCTCATCTCACTCCTCACACCTGAGGAAAAGATAGGTCTTATGATGAACGGATCCATCTCCATCGACCGCCTCGGCATCCCTGCCTATAACTGGTGGTCGGAGGCCTGCCACGGAATCTGCGCCGACGACGCGACCGTCTTCCCTCAGGCAATCGGTCTTGCGGCGACTTTCGACGCTGACCAGCAGTTCGAAATCTATACTGCCGTTTCCGACGAGGCCCGCGCCCAGTGGAACACCACCGTTGAGGCCCACAGCCAGTTCGGCAAGACAAAACCCGACGGCAGCGCCTGGCATAAGGGCCTTTCATTCTGGTGCCCCAACATCAACATCTTCCGCGACCCGCGGTGGGGACGCGGTCAGGAAACCAGCGGCGAGGACCCATACCTCAGCGGCGTAATGGGCAGCCAGGTCGTCCTCGGAATGCAGGCTTATGATGGCAAATACTATAAGACACATACCTGTGCAAAGCACTATGCAGTGCACAGCGGCCCTGAGTCAGGTCGTCACCGCGACGATTTCACGGTGTCGATGCGTGACCTCTGGGAGACCTACCTTCCTGCTTTCCGCACCCTTGTCCAGGATGCCGGCGTCCAGGAAGTGATGTGCGCATACAACCGTTATGAAGGTGACCCTTGCTGCGGCAGTGACCGGCTCCTCACCGACATCCTCCGAAACAAGTGGGGTTTCGAGGACATCATCCTTTCAGACTGCGGTGCAATCAACAACTTCTACACCAAGGGTCAGCACGAGACGCATCCTGATGCTGCAAGCGCAAGCGCCGATGCGGTTCTTTCCGGCACGGACCTCGAGTGCGGCACCAGCTATATGGCCCTCACCGAGAGCCTTGAGAAGGGCCTTATTTCAGAGGCCGACATCGATGCGTCTCTCCGCCGTATCCTCCGCGGCCGTTTCGAACTCGGCACCCTCGACCCTGCTGAAATGCTTCCTTGGAACAATCTCGGCGCAGAGGACATCAGCAGCCCTGAGCACACCGCCCTTGCATACAAGGCGGCTCGCGAGGCGATGGTCCTCCTCAAGAACAACGACATTCTCCCTCTCTCAAAGGACATCAAGAAGATAGCGATTGTCGGTCCAAACGCCGACAATACCCAGATGCATCTCGGAAACTACAACGGACGTCCTACCAAGGAGAACACCATTTCTATCGTAGATGCCATCCGCAAGGCTGTGCCTGGCGCAGAGGTCGTCTATGAGAAGGGTTGCGACTATGTCGATTCATACCTTACCGAATATCTTCTCGGTTCCCTCAATGACGGAAAGGGACTCCACGCCGAGTTCTTCAACAACACAGACCGCAGCGGCGCTCCTGTCGCAAGCGGAGACTACAGCACGGTCAATATGATGACATACGGTGAATACCGTTTTGCCGAGGGTGTCGAGAGAAATCATTTCTCAGCAAAGTTCAGCGGTACATACAAAGCCGATTTCACCGGGGATCTCTTCTACTCGCTCAACTGTGCGGACCTCTACAGGTTCACGGTCAACGGGAAAGTCATTTCCGAGCAGAAGACAATGCCTGAGGGCGGTGTGAGCAGAAGAAGGATGGCCAACATCCCTACGACCTCATTCAAGGTTCAGAACGGACAGACATACAACATCGAGATCGAATATGCCAACGTTTCCGACGGCTTCGCATTCCTTTCATTCGACCTCTGCAAGCGTTTCCTTCCTGACTTCAAGGCTCTTGCCGGGCGTGTTGCAGATGCAGATGCAATCATTGTCGTAAGCGGTATCAACGCACGCCTCGAAGGTGAGGAGATGCCTGTACAGTACGACGGCTTCAGCGGTGGCGACCGTACAAGAATCGAACTTCCTAAGGTTCAGGAGCAGCTTGTCGCCGCCATGGACGCTACAGGCAAGCCGGTGGTTCTCGTGAACTGCTCAGGCAGTGCAATCGGCTTCGGTGAGATTGAGACCTGCTACGATGCTCTCATCCAGGCCTGGTATGCAGGCCAGGCTACAGGCCTTGCAGTTGCTGATGTCCTCTTCGGCGACTATAACCCGGCAGGACGTCTCCCTGTTACCTTCTACGCCTCTACCAACCAGCTCCCTGACTTTAAGGACTACAGTATGGAAGGACGCACATACAGGTATTTCAAGGGCGAACCTCTCTATGCATTCGGTTATGGTTTGAGTTATACCACCTTCGAATATGGTGATGCAAAGCTCTCGAAGAGCCAGGTCAAGGCCGGCAAGTCAGTTGATATCACCGTCCCTGTATCCAACACCGGCAGCCTTGACGGCGACGAGGTTGTACAGGTCTATGTCAAGAGCCTCGACAATCCTGACGCCCCTATCAAGTCTCTCAAGGGCTTCAAGAGAGTCAATATTGCAGCGGGTGCCAGTGCCAGAGTCAAGATTACTCTCGATTCCCACGCTTTCGAGTATTATGATGAGACGATAGACAATCTTTCCGTCCGTCCGGGCAAGTACCGGATTCTCTATGGTGCATCTTCAAAGGACAGTGACCTCAAGGCAGTAGAACTCGAAGTCATCTGATGAAAAGAGTGCTGATTATAACCTACTATTGGCCTCCGACCGGCGGGTCGGGGGTCCAAAGGTGGGTCAAGTTCAGCAAATACCTTCCGCAGTTCGGCTGGCAGCCGGTGATATACACACCTGAAAATCCAGAGCAGCTGGCTGTCGACGAGAGTCTTCTCTCTGACATTCCGTCCTGCGCAGAGGTGATAAAGACACATATATCCGAACCCTACGATATATACCGCAGGCTGTTCGGCAGGCAGAAGAGGGAAGTGAATCCGATAAACTCTCGGAAAAAGGGTTTCAAACAGAAAATATCCGTATGGATTCGCGGCAACTGTTTCATTCCCGATCCGCGTGCCGGTTGGGTGAAGCCTTCTGTCAGGTTTTTGAAAAAATATCTGGCTGAGCACCCTGTGGATGCAGTGATTACCACGGGGCCTCCTCAGTCTATGCATCTGATCGGCCTGGGCTTGAAAAGGGCACTTGACGTCAGGTGGATCGCGGATTTCCGTGACCCTTGGACTGAGATGTTCTATTTCAAGCATCTCGGTCTGACAAAAGCTTCCGAGAGAAAGCATCGCCGTCTGGAGAAGAGCGTGCTTGACGGGGCCGACACGATAATCAGCGTCACGCCGCTGGTACAGAAAGATTTCCAGAATAAGACAGACACGCCGGTGGCGATGATTACCAATGGTTTCGATCTGTCTGATTTTCCGAAGCGTCAGAGAGAATCTGACGGTTTTTTCAAGATTGTCCATACCGGTCTCTTCGCCGCCGACGGCAATCCGCTTCTTCTGTGGGATGTCCTGGCTGAGATGTGTTCAGCCGATGCTTCGTTCCGAAAAGCACTGCAGATCCGGCTTGCGGGCAAGGTGGATGAAGAAATCCTGCAGGCTTTGCAGGAACGCGGACTTGGAGACAATGCTGTCCGCCTCGGTTATATTGAGCACGGGCAGACGGTGCTCGAACAGCAGAACGCTTCGCTCCTTATCCTGCCGTTGAGACAGGAACCTGAGTATGCAAAAGTGCTGCCTGGCAAGATTTTCGAGTATCTTGCAGCCCGCAGGCCCGTTCTCGGCATTGGCCAGGAAGATGGGGCGGCAGCGGCTGTCCTGAGCGACGCGAAGGCAGGAGAAATGTTCGACTGGAACAGAAAGGACGAATTGAGGTCCTTCATTGACAAAGTCAGGGCCGGGGAATATGAAATGTCCGGCTCGGACATCGAAAGATATTCACGTGAAGCGCTGACCGCAGCGTTGGTTGAGATATTATGAAAAAGAAGATATTGACAGGTCTGGGCGTGGTGCTTGGCTTTTTGCTGTTGTCTTATGGCTTTGTGCCTCAGGTCCTGAGCGGAAAGATTGTCAACCAGAGCGACATCTCCGGATGGCAGGGTATGGCAAGGGAGATGATGGATTGGAATTCGGCACATCCGGATGACCAGACGGCCTGGACTGAATCAATGTTCGGCGGTATGCCGACGGCAACAATCCACGCATCGACAAAGGGGGACTGGACACAGCCGATATATGATTTCCTGTTGGTGGGAAAACGGCCGGCGACGTATCTTTTCATCTCGTTGCTGGGCGCGTGGCTGCTGATGCTGGCTCTCGGGATCAATCCTCTGCTTGCCGCCGGCGGTGCGATAGCGGTTACGTTCTGTTCGTACAACTTCCAGATCATACAGGTCGGACACAACACGAAAATGCAGGCTCTGGCATTTCTGCCGTGGGTTCTGGCCGCGCTGGTATTCACATACAGGACCTGTCTTTGCAAGAAGAAATGGCTGCCTTGGACGGCATTGGGTGCCGCGCTTTTTGCGCTTGCCCTGAGCTTCCAGGTCAAGGCCAACCATCCGCAGATCACATACTACCTGGCGTTGATTATACTCATTTACGTCATCGCCGTGTTCATCCGTCTGGCAAGGGAAAAGGAGCGGCGTGCAAGCCTCGGACGCTTTTTTGCCGCCAGTGCCTTGCTTCTCGTCCTTGGCGGTGCCGGCATTGCCACCAATGCGACGAAGCTGCTGCCTACATACGAATATACGCCTTATTCGATGCGCGGAGGCAGTTCTTCCGCCGATGCCGCCGGAGACGGCTCCAAGGGTTTGAAACTGGACTATGCCACAGCGTGGTCGTATGGCTGGGAGGAACTCCCGAACCTGATGATTCCGAATTACAACGGCGGGTCTTCCTCCGGCGCGGTGAATCCGAAGAAATCAGAAACCGCAAAACTTCTACGTTCTGCCGGACAGCCGAATCTGGATGAAGTCTGCAAGGCCCTCCCTATGTACTGGGGCCCTCAGCCTTTTACTGCCGGTCCGATGTATATGGGCGCAATCACCATCTTCCTCTTCATTCTGGGCCTGTTTGTCTGTGAAGGGAAAGACAAATGGTGGCTTCTGGCTGCCACGGTTCTGGCCGTTTTCCTCGGTCTCGGCAGCAATTTTATGTGGTTCACAAAGTTGTTTTATGACTGTGCCCCGTTCTACAACAAGTTCAGAACCGTTTCGATGGCGCTGGTCGTACTGCAGTTCACTTTGCCGATGCTTGCTTTTCTTGTCCTTGACAGGTATGTCAAAGTCGGCTGCGCAAAAGAATCACTGAAGAAGCCTTTGATCATTTCCTGGGCGCTTACGGCGGGATTCTGTCTGATTGCTGCGCTGGTCCCGGGGGTCGCCGGCACATTCACCGGCAGCGTCGATGCGGGCCAGCAGGATATTCTGGTAGAGGCTTTCATTGCCGACAGGATGTCATTGCTCAGGGCAGATGCTCTCAGGTCTTTCATATTCATTTCCCTTGCCGCAGGCTTGCTGATATTCGGCCGGGCCCGACGCAAGGTCGTGACCCTGATCATATGCCTGGCTATGCTCGTTGATATGTTCAGTGCAGGCAAGAGGTATCTGAATGAGGATGATTTCGTGTCTCCGAAGGCATTCAAGAGCCAGTTCAACAAAAGGCCTGTCGATGAAATGATACTTCAGGATACCGATCCGTCATACCGGGTCCTCGACCTTACGGTCAATGTGTTCAATGACTCTCATCCGTCGTACTGGCACAAGAACATAGGCGGATACTCTCCTGCCAAGCTCCAGCGCTATCAGGAATACATAAACAGCCATCTGAATTCCGAAATCAACGCGCTTTACAAGGCGCTTGGTTCCGTGTCCACCGTAGGCGAGGCCGAGGAGGCGCTGCCTTATTGTGAAGGTCTTGCGTCGCTGAACTGCCGGTATATCATCGTAGGTAATGACATTGCCCTTGAGTATCGATACGCCCGCGGCGCTGCCTGGTTCGATGGTACCGACGGCACCGTCGAGATGACATCATATGCGCCGAACAGACTTTCGTACAAGTATTCTTCCGCCGAGGGAGGAAGACTTGTGTTCAGCGAGGTTTACTACCCGCAGGGCTGGACGTTGAAGATTGACGGTGGCGCCGAACTGCCGATCGGACTCTATGGCGACCTCTTCCGTTGCGCTGATGTGCCTGCCGGAGAGCATACCCTTGAGATGGTTTTCGCCCCGAGATCCTATGCGTTGGGTGAAGGAGTTTCGCGTGCCACCTCGATATTGATTATCTTTGTTGTCCTGTTGGCGGCGGCAGGTGTCGTCGTCTTTGAGAAAAAAGATGGAAGTAAGAGCTAAGAAAGCACTCGGCCAGCATTTTCTGACCGACCAGAATGTGGCAAGGACCATTGTCGGTGCCCTCCGTACGGAAGGTCCGCGCGACGTGTTGGAAATAGGGCCTGGAATGGGTGTCCTGACACAATATCTGCTGGAGCGGGAAGATGTTGATCTGAAGATGGTCGAGCTTGACGGTGAGTCTGTGGATTACCTCCTTACCCATTTCAGGAATATCCCGGGGAAGATTTATCAGGCGGATTATCTCCGTCTTGACATTCACCGGCTGTTCACGGGTCAGTACAGGATAATCGGCAATTTCCCATATAATATTTCCTCACAGATTTTCTTCAAGATCCTTGACGACAAGGACCGCGTGCCCGAAGTCGTATGTATGATTCAGAAGGAAGTGGCGGACCGCATAGCTGAGAAGCCCGGCAGCAAGACCTACGGCATCCTTTCCGTTCTTCTGCAGGCGTGGTATGACATCGACTACATCATCAGCGTCGGCTCCGGGGCATTTGCACCGCCTCCTAAGGTGCAGTCGGCGGTAATCCGCCTGCGCCGCAATTCCAGGACAGATCTGGGTTGCGACGAAAAGCAGTTCAAAACAGTCGTGAAGACGGCCTTCAACCAGCGCCGCAAGACACTTCGCAACGCCCTGAAGCCATTGATTCACGAAGGCGTTGACACATCGGACCCGATATTTGACCTGCGCGCAGAAAAACTCTCGGTAGAGGACTTTGTACATCTTTGTAAACTCTTATAATGCGAACAAACTTTTTACTCATTTTGTCACTTTCTCTGGCAACAGCCTTGAGTGCCGGTGCCCAGACAGAAGAAGAAATCAATCAATTCAGAAGCGAGGTCGAAGCTGACCTTACCGGCAATATCCTGCCGTTCTGGATGGAAAAGACAGTTGACCCGGCCGGAGGTTTCTACGGTACGGTCGTCAACGATGGTAGCGCTATCCCCCAGGCGCCGAAAAGTGCGGTTATGAACGCGCGCGTCTTGTGGGCTTTCTCCGTGGCTTACCGGCAGTATGGTCTTGACAGTTATCGGAAGACTGCGGACAGGGCGGCGGACTATTATGTCAATCATTTCATAGACAAGGAGTTCGGCGGTGCTGTATGGTCGGTCAGTGCTGAAGGAGACATCAAGGACGGAACCAAGCAGAGTTATGCATCGGCATTCGGCATATACGGGCTGGCAGAGCACTACCGTGCCACCGGCAGCCTTTCAAGCCTCAATGCGGCCATCAAACTCTTCCGCACATTGGAGGACCATTCACACGACGCCGTCAACGGTGGATACTTCGAGACGTTCAAACGCGACTGGACCAAGCCTGAGCAGAGATTCCCTTCCAGGAGGCCTGTCGCTACGAAGACAATGAATACCCAGATCAATGTGTTGAAGGCGTATTCCGCTCTCTATCAGGTATGGCCGGATAAAATACTGCGGGAAAGAATCGTCGAGCTTGTGGACATTTTCCGGACAAAGCTGTATGACAGCGAGGGGAAACATCTGCTGGTCAATTGCGATGACAACTGGAATTCTCTTGAAGAGATTCATTATTTCGGTCACGACATCGAAACGGCCTGGCTTCTTTCGGAGACAGCGGAACTTCTGGGCGATGAGGAGTTGAAGCAGGATATTCGTCAGCAGGTCATCGATCTGACCGACGAGGCGATTGCCAGCGGTCTTGTTCCTGAAGGTGCGATGCAGGATGAGAAGACATCCAGAGGTATTCGCGAGAGATATTCCTGGTGGAGCCAGTGTGAAACCATCATAGGCTGCATAAATGCCTGGCAGATTACAGGTGACCGGAATTATTTCGACACGGCAAGAAAGACCTGGGACTTTGCCAAGGCCCATTTTATCGACAGGGAAAACGGCGGCTGGTTCAAGACCATCACAAAGGAATGTCAGCCGGCACCCGAACCGAAGGCCAATGAGTGGCACGGGCCGTATCACAACAGCCATATGGAGTTTAAACTAATTTCTTTTTTTGCAACCTTTTAGGTTGTCCGTACGTCTAAGTAACAAATATTATCAATAGAACTATGAGTAACAGATTATATAGATCCAAGACAGAACGCAAGGTTGCGGGTGTCTGCGGCGGAATCGCCGAGTATTTTGATGTTGATCCAACTATCATCCGTCTTGCTTGGCTGATAGCCGTTTTCTGCGCCGGTGGCGGCCTTCTGGCCTACCTCATCGCATTGATTGTCATTCCTGAAAAACCGGACGATCTGGTACATTACGAATAAAAAAACTCCGACTGGCAATTCAGTCGGAGTTTTTTTATTGAATGAGAGAGGTCTAGTCTTCCTCCTGCTCTGCTGCTGCGTATTCTGCAAGGAGCTTGGTCTGGACGTCTGCAGGTACCGGCTGGTAATCTGCGAATTCCATTGTGAATGTTGCTGAACCTGCTGTGAGTGAACTCAAAGTGGTAGAGTATCGGTAGAGCTCTGCGAGAGGAACGCGTGCCTTGAGGATAGCGAAGCCCTTGTCTGCTCCCATATCGCCGAGGATACCGCGGCGGTTCTGGAGGTCGGACATACAAGCGCCCTGATACTCTGAAGGGGTCATCACCTCAACATTGTAGATAGGCTCAAGGATCTTAGGACCCGCGTTGCGGAATGCCTCCTTGAAGGCGTTGCGACCGGCGATGATGAAAGCGATTTCCTTGGAGTCAACCGGGTGCATCTTACCATCGTAAACGAACACGCGGATGTCGCGGGCGTATGAACCGGTAAGAGGTCCTTCAACCATTCTTTCCTTGATACCCTTGAGGATGGCAGGCATAAATCCGAGGTCGATGGCGCCACCGACAACGCAGTTGTAGAACTCAAGCTTGCCGCCCCATTCAAGCTCGGTGACATCCTGGGTCTTGATGTTGAGCTGGGTGTCCTTGCCGTCAATCTTGAACTTGGTGTTGAGCTCGCCTTCGGCCGGGCATACGAGAAGATGAACTTCTCCGAACTGACCTGCGCCGCCGGACTGCTTCTTGTGGCGGTACTGAGCTGTAGCGACCTTGGTGATGGTCTCGCGATATGGAACCTTCGGAGCGAAGAGCTCGACGTCAAGCTTGTACTCGTTGTTGAGAAGCCACTTGACTATGTTGATATGCTGCTCGCCGTTGCCGCTGAGGATGGTCTGGCGGAGTTCCTTTGAGTATTCTACGACAACGGTAGGGTCCGTTGAAGAAATCTTCTTGAGAGCGTCACCGAGCTTCTGTTCGTCCTGCTGAACCTTTGCCTTGATTGCGCAGCGGTACTTAGGTGCAGGATAAGAGATCCTGTCATACTTGATTCCTGAACCTGGGAGGGAAAGCGTGGTGCTTGACTTGCTGTTCTTGAGCTTGACAGCGCAACCGAAATCACCTGCGCGGAGAGTGGTGACTGACTCCTTCTTTGATCCTGCGACGGCGTAGATTGCTGAGAAACGGTCCTTGTTGCCGGAAACAGGGTCTTCGAGGTCGAGGCCGGTGGTGATGGTGCCGCTCATAACCTTGAAGTATGAAACTTCGCCGAGGTGCTGCTCGACATCATTCTTGTAGATGAAGAGTGACGGAGCGCCGTCCGGCTTGCAGGCTGGAGCCGGGGCGACTTCCTTGATGAATTCGAGGAGCCTCTTCACACCGACGTCGTTCTTTCCTGATACGCAGAAGATCGGGTAGGCTTCGCCCTTGGCGATACCGGCAGCCAGACCCTGGTGAATCTCTTCCTCAGAAAGGTTGCCCTCCTCGAAGAATTTCTCCATAAGAGCGTCATCGAATTCTGCCACCTTCTCGATGAGTTCTGAGCGGGTCATTTCAACCTGGTCGGCGAGGTTTGCAGGGACGTCGATTTCGGTATTGCCCTTGTAAGCCTTGTTGGTGAGGACGTCAACTACGGTGTCGAAGCCCATACCGGCGCTGGCAGGGAACTGAACGTACACGGCCTTGCTGCCGATGGATTCCTTGATGGATGCCTGGATGTTGTCCCAGTCTGCCTTTTCGGCGTCGAGCTGGCTGATGGCGATGATGAGAGGAAGATTCTGCTCGGCTGCGCGGCGGATGAAGGCGTCGGTGCCGACTTCCACACCCTGCTGGGCGTTGATTACGAGAATACCGCTTTCACAAACCTTGAAAGCCGAGTAGGCTCCACCGATGAAATCATCTGCGCCCGGAGCATCAATGAAGTTAATCTTGGTGTCCTTTACTTCGGCGTAGAGCGGAGTGGCGTAGATGGAGCGCTGGTTGAGTTTCTCGAGTTCGTCGTTGTCTGAGACTGTGTTCTTGTCCTCGACCGTACCTCTTCTGTCAATGACCTTGCCCTCGAAGAGCATAGATTCTGCCAATGTGGTCTTGCCGGACTTGGTGCTGCCGAGGAGTACCACATTACGGATGTCTTTGGTTGAATAATCTTTCATTGTATCGTAATTTGAATTATTAGCTTCTTTACGCAGGTCAGCGTGCGTAGCCGACAAAGTTACTAAAAAAACGAAGTAATGCAAATATTATCTTTATGTCGGTAAAAATCAATCAGTTCGTCACCGTTCATACCGATTTCGTCAAGAAGGATTTCGTCCAGGGAAGAAGGTGACACGAAGAGCCGTCTGCAGATGTCGCGGAAGGTGATGTCGGGGTTCAGATACACTTTTTCAGTATCCATCAGGCGCTCGAAGCGCAGGAAAATTGGGTTGATTGCACACATAGTCTTTTGCTTTGTATTGGTTTTCTGTGCAAATGACATATTTTTTTGTGTAATCAGTGGGGTCCGGCTGGGGGTAAGGATTAATGTTTTTATCTTTTTTATCACAATTGCACAATATTTATTGTCAATGCCAAAATTTGTTTGGCAAATATTGGAAATCACTCTGGTTATATTTGCCCAAGTTCTCTCACACGGCAATGACAGACGAGACCATAATCGCAAACATCGAGCGCCTCCGCGAAGAAAAAGGGCTTTCACAGGATGCCGTCGCCATAAAGATCGGCATAGCCAGGAACACCTACGGCAACATCGTTCGAGGAAAAACCAGGATACTTAACGAAAACCTTCAGCCTCTTGCTGAAGTCTTCGGCGTTTCCATCGAGGAAATATTGTTGGGTTACAGGCCTTGCAACCCATCTTTGATGCTCCTCAGGGATAATGACAACCATCAGGAACAGATTCACCGGCTCACGGAGGATTATGAGAGGCGGTTGTCCGAAGACCGCGTGAAAATCGAGGGGCAGGCAAAACAGATAGACACTCTGGAAAACTATGTGAAGACTCTTCAGGATATGGTTGCGCTTCTTCAGAAGAAGTAGTTCAAAAATGATTAACTTTGTGGTCCGATGCCACACGAAATTAATCTTTTGAGCTGTATGCACCCCGATCTCATCGAGGCCGGTTGCGACGAGGCCGGCAGAGGTCCGCTCGCAGGCCCGGTTTATGCAGCCGCGGTCATATTGCCAAAAGATTTCCATCACCCCCTTCTCAACGATTCCAAACAGATGACGGAGAAAGCGCGTGAAACACTCCGGCCCATCATTGAGGCCGAAGCTGTTGCCTGGGCGGTGGAAGCGGTGAGTGCAGAGGAGATTGACCGGCTGAACATCCTCGGCGCGTCCATCACTGGGATGCAGCGTGCGGTGAGGCATCTCGCGGTCAAGCCGCAGTTCCTGCTTGTGGACGGCAACCGGTTCCGTTCCTTTGACGGATATGAATTCGTGACCGTCGTGCACGGCGATGCGACCTATGCTTCAATCGCCGCGGCATCGGTGCTGGCAAAGACCTGGCGCGACGAAAAGATGCGGGAGCTGGCAGCACGCTATCCGCAGTACGGCTGGGAACGGAATATGGGCTACCCGACGGCAGAACACATTGCGGCGATAAAGAAATACGGTTACACGCCAGAGCACCGCAAATCTTTTCACCCGAAAGAATTGAAACCAACATTATTTGATATATGAAAAGAATTTTAGCGGCACTTGCCGCCATTATGGTCCTTGCACCGGCAGCAAAGGCTGACGAAGGGATGTGGATGCTTCCACTTCTTGAGAAAATCAACGCAGACGCAATCCGCAACCTTGGCGGACGCCTCACTCCCGAACAGATCTACAGTGTCAACCATTCGTCCATCAAGGATGCGGTTGTCCAGTTCGGCGGAGGATGTACCGGAGAGCTCATTTCCGGCGAAGGCCTCCTTGTGACCAACCACCATTGCGGCTACAGTTCCATACAGTCCCTTTCCACACCGGAACACAACTATCTTGAAGACGGCTATTTCGCAAAGAGCCGTGCCGAGGAGCTTCCGGTTCCGGGCCTCACCGTCCGTTTCCTGCAGAGTATGACGGATGTAACCGACCAGACGGAGACCGAAGAAGCAAAGAAAGCCGTCATTGAGAAGGCAAAAGCCGAAAACCCCAACTGCGAGGTCCGCGTGACCGGTTTCTTCAACGACAACGTCCGCTATCTCATCGTCTCCAAGGTTTACCGCGATGTTCGCTTCGTCGGCGCTCCTCCTGCGTCGTCCGGTAAATTCGGCGGTGACACCGACAACTGGATGTGGCCGCGCCATACCTGCGACTTCTCGATGTTCCGCGTGTATGCGGGCAAGGACAACGAACCCGCCGATTATAGCGAAGAGAATGTTCCGATACAGCCGCGCCAGTTCCTCAGCGTTTCCCTCAAGGGTGTGAAGGAAGGTGATTTCGCTATGATTATGGGCTACCCCGGCCGCACACAGCGTTATCAGACAGCCGCTCAGCTTGAGGATATGCTTCAGGCAAACGACATCCGCATCGACGCCCGCACGGTCCGTCAGGACGTGCTTTGGAAGGAGATGCGTGCCGACGACGAAGTGGGT
>JAZLGQ010000034.1:0-2802 GCA_045616385.1 Candidatus Cryptobacteroides sp. | reverse complement strand
CCTTACGGCGATGTCGCCATAGACATAGCGTTTTGTATTCTTGTTAGGGATGATGACAGTGTGGAACTGCTTTTCGCGAGAGTGCTCCCGCAGTTCCTCCAGCGGGCCGTAGCCCGCGTTCACCCACCTGCAGCCACGATTATAGGCAGTCGCGGCCAGTCTCACCTGCTCCCTGATGGGCAGCGTGTCGAGGCCGTCCTGCGTATGCTCACCATTCTTGTCGAAGGAGCCGTAGTCGAGGTAGAGCATTTTCAGGAAGACCGCCAGATACACGCACTGCCACTCCTCGTCCTCGAGGCGGCTGATGCGTATGCGACGTGCGGTTTCGTTGTCCTTCGTGTCAAAATACAGGTTATACTGCCTGGCCAGTCCGCTACGCATCCAGCGCTTCTCCAGCGTCTCCGCAAAGGACGGCTTCATCTGGAAGCGTCCGATGCTGAAGTCGCAGCCGCCGGTGCCTTTTGTCACGTAAAGTGACTTCACGGCGCCGGTCTCCATCCTGTCCTGGAAGATGCTGTAGCGGATGAGTTCCGGAAAAATGACGGATTCCGCCACTTCCGGCCGGATGCCGAACTGCTCCCACACCGCGCGCCATTCCGCGCGATGCCCGTCGCAATATGCGTTTGCAGCGTCATCATTCAATGATGGCGCTGCAAACAATAGAAACAGTGATGTGATTACAGCTTGTAGGTGCACTTCTTTATTCTGTACTGAACGCTGCGGTCCTGCATCTGGGCGCTTTCCACCTCGGCCCAGACGATGTATCTGCCCTGCTTCTCCCAGGCGACCGGATATATCACGTCACCTTCAGGAAGGGTGATGAATCCTCCGTCTGCGTTGAATGTCGCGGTGCGCTTGCCGTCCATACTTGTCCAGCTTGCGCTTTGAGGCTTGTTCTCAGCCGGTGCTGCCTGCTCTTCGAAATTGTCAGGGACTGGAATCCAGGAACCCTTGTTGAACTGATACACCTTACCGTCTGATTCCTTGAACATATTCTTTCCGGCCAGGACGCTCTCAAGGTCTGAAGAAACGTAGAATTCAGGCCACCAGGCGCTCTCGCCCTCGTTGATCTTGAGCTGGCGTACGATTTCAACGTTGTACATCTCAGGATAGTTGCTCGGGAAATCGCTGTATGCCTCGGCAAGCACGTCACCTGCCTCTACAACGAGATTCAGAGGGACACGCCAGAGGGCGCACTCAGGGATGATGCCTTCGGCGACAGCCTGACGCTGGACCTTGATGATGTCGCCCATACCGTTCTTGACCTTGTCGAAGCGGCCCTGAACGTCAGCGGCCCATACCTTTGCAGCCCTTTCACGATAAGTCTTGATGATCTCCATCGCCTGGAGGTAAAGAGGATCATATACCTTAGGGTCGTCGGTTGCCGCAATCTGATTGAGGATATTCTCAATCTTCCTGCGCTCAGCCTCCGAGAACTTCGCGTCGGCATCGCTCCAGGTTCCCTGAGGCCAGGCTGCAGCAACGTCCTGCGCATACTTCTGAAGCTTCTTGTACTTCTCAAGAAGCGGAGAGAGCTGATTCTGGAAGTTCTGTACGTTCTTTGCCATCTGCATTCCGAGATCGGCTCCCGGAACAGAGCCCATTGCAGCCTGCATAAGTTCTTTCTGAAGCGCATTCTTGAATGCCTTGGCTTCCTTCTGATCTTCAGGGCTGAGGGTCTTGATATATGCGTCGGTCTTTTTCTCGATTGCGCGGCTTGCCGCATTGTCTTCGCTGGCCATACTTGCGCGTGTGGCCTGCTTGTACTCTTCTGCAGTGCATCCGAAATACTTCCTGAGCTGTGCGTCATATTTGTCGAACACCCTGTCAGAAGCTGTTACTGCAATATCCTGGAACTGATCTTCAGTCATATTCTCTGACTTCTTAGCCTCTTCCAGAAGCTGGTTCTCGTCTATGCCGCCGAGAATCTTGGCGCGCATACGCGCTGTCAACGCCTCTTCTTCAGCCTCGCTCAAGGTACCGTTCTTCAATGCCTCCATCTCAGCGGCAGTGATGCCGTATGCATCCTGGAGGGCCTTCTCAGCCTCGGCGCGCCACTTCTCCGTGAAGTTATCCTCGCAGGTGGTGTCCGCGTTGAGTTCCTCGGCGCGCAGGGTGACAGCCTTGACTGCCTGGTAGTACGCAATCTGGGCCTCCTCGGTAGGGTTTGCAAGCTGGCTTGCAGACGGAACCGCAGGGAATTCGTTCATAAGGGGAATCGGGAAGCTGGCGGTACTTGGGGTGACGGCGCCGCTCCATCCGAAGGAGCTGCTTCGTCTTGGCTGCAGGGTCTCCTTGCTGTCCGGCACAGGCATCTGTGAGGCTTCGGACATCTGCTTCATATTGTCGACATTGATGCCGGTCTTCTCCTCGATCTTGTCGTTGACCTTTTCGGTAACCTTCTCGGTCACTTTCTCAGAAATCTTCTCGGAAACTTTCTTTGAAACTGCATTTCCGAGTCTTCCCAGAAGGCTCTGGGCATTTGCTGCCGGGGCAGCGAGCAGCATTACGGCTGCTGCGATTGTAAATATTCTTTTCATAATAACGATATTCGGATTTTGTACAGTCACGACTGAAATCGCGCCTGTACAATTATTTCTTGATGAACTCTACGCGGCGGTTCTTCGCGCGGCCTTCGTCGGTGCTGTTGTCGGCAATGGGGGTGCTTGAGCCCTTACCCACAGCAGTCAGACGGTCGGCGGAGATGCCCTGGGCCACGAGAGCTGCGACGATGGCCTCGGCGCGCTGCTGGCTGAGCTTGTCATTGACAGCTGCAGAGCCGGTGTTGTCGCAGTGGCCCTG
>JAZLGQ010000033.1:0-25849 GCA_045616385.1 Candidatus Cryptobacteroides sp. | reverse complement strand
GCCATCGCCCAGTCCGATGCGCTCCGTCGTGAGAAACAGGCAGAGGCGGAAAGAATCGCTGTAGCTGCCGAGAAGGTCCAGTCTGCAAAGGCTCTCGAGGAGGCATACAAGAGCGAACGTGACGCCGAACTTGCACGTGCCGAGAGAGAGAAGGCCACACAGCAGGCAAATGTTGTCGTTGCCGCCCAGATCGAGAAGGAAAAGGCCATCATCGAGGCTGAAGCCGAGGCAGAACAGATCCGCCGCAAGGCAAAGGGTGAGGCCGATGCCATCTTCGCAAAGATGGATGCCCAGGCGCGCGGTACCCTCGAGATTCTCGCAAAGCAGGCAGAAGGTTTCGGTCAGCTCGTTGCTGCCGCAGGCGGAGATGCCCAGCAGGCTATCACGATGCTCATCACCGACAAGCTTCCGGAACTCGTCAAGACTCAGGTCGAGGCTGTCAAGGGCATCAATATCGATAAGGTTACCGTCTGGGACGGTGGAAACAAGGAAAACGGCAAGACCGCCACTGCAAACTTCGTTTCAGGCCTTATGGGTGCTGTACCTCCGCTTGAGGACCTCTTCAAGATGGCCGGTATGAACCTTCCTAATTACCTAAAGGGTGCGGACAACCAGCCTCAGCAGGAAGCCGGGGCCGATGAAAAGGATGACAGGAAAACCAAGGAGACCAAGTGATGATAGTGGTGAATGTAGATGTGATGCTCGCCCGGAGGAAAATGTCCTCCGGGGAGCTTGCTCAAAAGGTGGGCATCTCAGCTGCAAACCTCTCTATTCTCAAGACAGGTAAGGCAAAGGGCGTGAAATTCTCCACCCTGAGCGCTCTTTGCGAAGCACTTGAATGCCAACCCGGCGACATCCTTGAATACAGACCGGATTGACGATTCCGGCTCCTTGAAATGAGAAAGCCACCTCCATCCGGTCCGATGGAGGTGGCTTTCCATTGTTGAGGTACCAGGATTCGAACCTGGGCAGACAGAACCAAAATCTGTAGTGCTACCATTACACCATACCTCAATTCCGGGTGCAAAGGTAATAATTACCTCTTATTTTTGAAATATTCTGTAACCAGTTTCGAGCATTCTCCGGCGAGGACGCCTGAGGTGACTTCTGTCTTGGGATGGAGAAGGGAAGGGGAAAAGAGGGAATAGCCGCGCTTTGGGTCAGGTGCGCCGTAAACGATGCGGCATACCTGCGCCCAGTTGAGCGCGGCGGCGCACATCGGGCAGGGCTCGACTGTCACGAAAAGGGTGCAGTCCATAAGGTATTTCCCGCCGAGAGCTTCGGTGGCCGCCGTGAGTGCAATCATCTCCGCGTGAGCGGTAGGGTCGTGCAGGCGTTCGGTCATATTGTGGCCCCGCGCTATCACCCGTCCCCGGCAGACGACGACTGCTCCAATGGGGACTTCGTCTTCGCTTGCGGCCATCCCGGCTTCGCGCAGCGCTTCGCGCATATATTTTTCGTCAAAATCTTCCATATCGTCACAAAGTTAATCATTCCTTATGAAACTTTTTGGATTCTTTCTAAAAAAGTTTCATATTTGCCCTTGATTATGAAACTTTTTCTGATAGACGGCCACGCTCTTGTGTTCAAGATGTATTATGCATTCCTTGGACGTCCTATGGTCAATGGCAAGGGAGTGGATACATCAATACTTTTCGGATTCTCGAAATATCTCCTTGAACTTATTGACAAGGAGAAGCCTACCCATCTTGCAGTAAGCTTCGATCCGCCGGGAGGAACGTTCCGGAATGAGATGTTCCCTGAGTACAAGGCAAACAGGACCGAGACGCCGCAGCTGGTGATCGATGCTCTTGAACCGCTCACGGCGATTGTGCGGGCAATGGGTATACCGGTACTGATGATCAGGGGCTTTGAGGCTGATGATGTCATCGGCTCCGCGGCAAAGCGTTTCGTCAAGGACGGATTTGACGTGTATATGGTCACTCCGGACAAGGACTATGGCCAGCTTGTCGAGCCTCACGTGTTCCAGTTCCGTCCCGGCAAGGCCGGCGGAGAGAATGAACTTCTGGGCGAGACCGAGATATGTGAGAAATGGGGGATCGATTCCACGGCGCAGGTCATCGATATCCTTGCAATCTGCGGTGACACCGCAGACAATGTCCCGGGTGTCCAGGGTGTCGGCCCCGTAGGCGCCTCAAAGCTCCTCCGCAAGTACGGCACGCTTGAATCGATATACGAGCATCTGGACGAACTCACCCCGGGCAACAGGCAGAAGTTCGAGGCGGCCCGCGACCACATCGCTCTGTCGAAGGAACTTGTGACCATAAAGACCGACATAGCGCTTGACGTCACGGATAAGGATCTTGAACTGAACAATGTCAACACCCCCGGGGTGAAAGACTTGTTCACCCGATATGAAATGCCTTCACTCCTCCGCCTGCTCGACAGGATATCTCCTGCCGCCCCGATGCAGGCGCAGCCGGAACCTGTCCGCAGTGACGGAACTTTCCGTTCACCTTTGCACATAGCGACCGGGAAATGTACGGATGCCGCCATCCGGGATGGGGTTGCCGCCATCAATCTGGTCGGGGAGAAATTGTATGTCGCCGTCGGTGAAGGCGTGGCATCCGACGTCCCTGCCGCATTCAGACAGCTGCTCGAAAATGCAGATGTGACCAAGACCGGGGCGGGATTGAAGGAGCAGATGAACCGACTGCACGAAATGGGAATCGACGTCAGGGGGCGCCTTGAGGATATCGAACTTATGCACTATCTTCTCAATCCGGAGCGCAGCCATAAGGTTGCTGTACTTGCCAAGTCATATCTTGGCGTTGACCTGGAGACTTCGGGACCGGAGGAGACCGGCTCCCTCTTCGACGAAGTCGATGAAGATGATACTGCAGACCATTCAAAGGAGACTGCCGCGATAATGCTCATCGCCGACTGCCTGAAAAAGGAAATGGCAGGGACGGAGGGTATGCAGAAACTGTATGACGGGATTGAGGAGCCGCTGATAGGCGTGCTTGCCCGTATGGAGCAGGCGGGAGTCAGGATAGACCTTGCTTCTCTCAAGGATTTTGCTGACGGACTGCGCGTGCAGATGCTGGCCCGCGAACGTGAGGTCCGTGAACTCGCCGGTGTGCCCGACCTTAACGTGTCCAGCCCCAAACAGATAGGCGAAGTCATCTTTGAAAAGCTCAAGCTTGCCCCGAAGGCGAAGAAGCCGAAGACCGGCAGCTGGCCTACCGATGAACAGACTCTTCAGGAACTTTCAGACAGAAGCCCGATAATTGACGCGATACTTGACTACCGCGGACTGCGCAAACTTCTCTCCACATACATCGAGCCGTTCCCGAGCTACGTCAGCAGCAGGGACGGACGCGTGCATACCACCTTCAACCAGACGCTTACGTCAACCGGCCGTCTGAGCAGCTCGAACCCTAACCTTCAGAATATCCCCATCCGCACGGAACAGGGCCGCGAAATCCGAAAGGCATTCGTGGCCGAAGATGACGGGAAAGTCATAATGTCGGCTGATTATTCGCAGATAGAACTCCGAATAATGGCGCATCTCTGCGGTGACGGGCATATGTGTGCCGCCTTCCGCGAGGGCATAGATGTCCACGCCGCAACGGCGGCGAAAATCTTCCACTGCAGGGTGGAGGACGTCACGCCCGACCAGCGCCGTGTGGCGAAGACGGCCAACTTCGGCATAATGTACGGCATATCCGCTTTCGGCCTGAGCCAGCGGCTCAAGTGTTCCCGTACCGAAGCGAAGAAAATCATCGATGATTACTTCGAATCCTTCCCGAGCATTCGCGGGTTCATTGACGAGACATTGGCGGGAGCCCGCAAGAACGGCTACGTCGAGACGCTTTTCGGCCGGCGCCGTTATATCCCCGATATTGACAGCCAAAATGCAAATGCCCGCGCCCTGGCGGAACGCAACGCCGTCAATGCCCCGATTCAGGGTACCAGTGCCGACATCATCAAACTGGCTATGACAGGCGTTGACCGGAAATTGCGCGAAGCCGGACTGGGTGCCCGTATGGTCCTTCAGATTCACGATGAACTCGTGCTGGAGGTCCCTGTGGAGGAAACAGAAGAAGTGAAGAATATGCTTGTCGAACAGATGGAGAGCGTGATAGAACTCTCCGTCCCGCTAACAGTCGAATGCAGCTATGGCAAAACTTGGCTTGAAGCCCATTGATGAGCTCGTAAGACGCGCCATCATAGGCGACGGTACCGCCTTTACCCAGCTGTGGGACACCCACATCGCCGGACTCCGCACGTACCTTAAGACCACAATGAAACTCACTGACAGCTTTTATGTCGAAGATATCTGCTCCCGCAGCTTCGAGAAGGCGTTCAGACAGATACAGTCATACGACCCGGTCAAGAGCCAGTTCGCAACCTGGCTCAGGGTCATTGCCCACAATACAGCCCTTGATACGATAGAGCAGGAGACCCGCGCGCAGAAGGGCTATGTCTATTTTGATGATGACAAGGCCCAGGCGGCCATTATCGAGAATATAGGCGATGAAGAGGATACGCCTCTGGAAAGCATAATCAACAATGAAACGCAGGAAGAGACCCGCGGGTATATCGAGGGCTTGCCGGAGCTGTACCGCGAGATAGCCCGGGACCGGCTGCTCGAAGGTATGCAGTACAAGGAGATAGCCGACAAGGAAGGACTGGAACTCAACACGGTGCGCACCCGCATCCGTCGAGCCAAGGCTCTTATCGACAAGATGAAGAATGACAGCAAATGAAAGAATATGACGTCATAATAATAGGCGGCGGCATTACGGGAATCGGTACGGCCAGAGACTGTGCCCTGCGCGGCTTGAAGACTCTTCTTGTCGAGCGTTTCGACCTCACGAACGGCGCTACCGGGCGCAACCACGGTCTGTTGCATTCTGGGGCGCGCTATGCCGTGACCGACAGGGAGTCGGCGGAAGAGTGTATGGCCGAAAGCCGCATCATCTGCCGCATAGCGTCAAACTGCGTCGAGCAGACCGGCGGCCTGTTTGTCTCCCTTCCCGAGGATGGTCTGGAATTCCAGGATGCATTCATACGCAGTTGTCATCTGGCGGGCATAAAGGCAGAACGTCTTGACCCCAAGGAAACCCTTGAACTGGAGCCGGCCGTCAACCCTTCCCTGCTGGGGGCCGTAAGGGTGCCGGACGCTTCAATCGACCCGTTCCGCCTGACTTCCGCAAATATGCTTGATGCCACCCTGCACGGCGCAGAGGTCCTCACATACCACGAGGTCACGGCCGTGCTTACCGAAAACGGCAGCGCAGTGGGGGTGAGACTCCTTGATACCAGAAACGGCGTGGAATTCGAAGCGCGGGCGGCGGTGACCGTAAACGCGGCCGGCGTCTGGAGCCAGCGGATCGCTCAGCTCGCCGGCATTGACCTTGAGATGTCTCCGACCAAGGGCTCACTGGTCATTTTCGGACACAGGGTAAACCATATGGTGATAAACCGCTGCCGCAAGCCGTCCGATGCCGATATCCTGGTTCCGGGAGGCCCCGTGAGTCTGCTTGGCACTACCGGAAGCAAGGTTCCGTTCGAGGAATGCGACGACCTCCGGGTGACGGCGGCCGAAGTGGAGACCCTCTTGCGTGAAGGCTCGAAACTTGCCCCGGTGCTTATGCATACCCGTGTGCTCCGTGCGTATGCCGGCGTGCGTCCTCTGGTCTCATCCAACGACCCTACCGGCCGTTCCGTGTCACGCGGCATCGTGCTTCTTGACCATTCGCAGCGCGACGGGCTTCAGGGATTCATCACGATTACCGGAGGCAAATTGACCTGTTACCGTCTGATGGCTGAGCAGGCGACCGACCTCGTATGCAGGAAGCTGAACGTCAAGCGCAAGTGCCTTACCGCCAAACTTCCGTTGCCGGGTTCTGAGGAACACTCGAGGGAGCCGGATAGCGATTCTCTCGGCCGCAAGGCCGCCGAGAACCGTCACGGTGCACGCGTGGCGCAGATGAACTTTTCCGACAAGTCGGAAGTGCTCTGCGGCTGTGAGCACGTGACGCGCGCAGAAATCGAGTATGCCGTCAATTGCCTTGACGTACATAATCTTATAGACCTTCGTCGCAGGACCCGGGTCGGGATGGGAACGTGCCAGGGGTCATACTGTATGGCAAAAGTTGCCAAGGCGCTGGCCGAGGCCCTCGGCTGTCCCGAGAAGGCCGACGAGTTCGTGCGCCAGTATGTAAGTGAACGATGGAAGGGCGTGATGCCTGTCGGATGGGGGGAGAGCCTTCGCGAAATGGAATTGATGAGAAAAAAATACGGCAAGCTATGAGATACGACGTTGTGATAATCGGTGGAGGCCTTGCCGGAGTGACCGCCGGAATACGGCTGCAGAAAGCCGGAAGGAAATGCTGCATCGTCAGCGGAGGACTCAGCCTGAACGAGGTCCCAAGGCAGGAGTTCATTGCGCTGGGCGGGACATTCCTGACCGGCGGGCGTGTGCTTGGCGGAGTGTGGAAGGGCGACGCGCTTGAGTCGCTTGTCGTGAGCAATCTGGAAGGTACGGGCCTGTGTGCCGACAACTACATCCTGGCGACGGGCAAGTTCTTCAGCAAAGGGCTTGTGGCCGCGATGGACAATATTTACGAACCTCTTTTCGGATGCGACGTTGATTTTGAACGTGACCGCAGCAAGTGGTATGACCCTGATTTCTTCGCTCCGCAGCCATTTGAAATGTTCGGTGTGAAGACTCTCGACGGAAGGGTGCTCCGCGATGGAGTGCCTATGAAGAATCTGTATGCTGCCGGGGAAATCCTGGCAGGGGAAATTGACATTGTTAACTCAGCATTGGACGTATGCAGCAGGATAATATAAGCAAGAACAACTTCGAGCAGTGCCTGAAGTGTGACTTATGTACGACGGTTTGCCCTATGAGGGCGGTGAACCCAGACTATCCGGGTCCTAAGCAGGCCGGTCCGGACGGGGAGCGTTATCGCATCCGCGATCCGCGTTTTTATGATCTGACGCTGAGATTCTGTCTGAACTGCAAGCGCTGCGAGGTGGCCTGCCCATCCGGCGTGGAAGTCGGCGACATAATCCAGACGGCGAGAATCAAGTACGGCAGAAGCGTTCACGCCCTGCGCAATTCGCTGATAGCCGATACTGATTTCGTAGGGTCTGTTGCGGCCGGCCATTCCGGTACCATCAACAGACTTGCAGACAAACCGTCCTTCCGGTCCCTTCTCGATACATTCGGGATAGACAAGAGGCGTCATCTTCCGCATTACGCTTCAGAACGGTTCTCGAAGCGGTTCGACGCGGCTTCGCAGGACGGCTATGCCAGATTCGTCACATTCTATCACGGCTGTTATGTGGAATACAATTACCCGTCGCTGGGCGTCTGCCTGACGGAACTCCTGAATGTATGCGGCTATGGCGTGCGTCTGCTGGACAAGGAGAAATGCTGCGGTGCGGCCTTCATCAACAACGGACTGTCCGCCCGCGCCAGAATCAATGCGAAGGTGAATGCCGCCTCCATACGCAAGGCCCTTGAAAACGGTTCTGAAGACATCGTGACCACAAGCGCGACCTGCACTCTCACCATACGCAATGACTATGATCGCCTGCTTGGCATAAAGACCGATGATATACGTCAGTACGTGATGCTTGCGACAAAGTGGCTGTTCGGGAAGATTGAATCCGGAGAAATCCGTCTTGCCTTCAAGGAGGATTGGAAAGGCCATTATGCCTATCACACTTCCTGCCATATGCAGATGCTCGGCTGGCAGATATACTCCATAGATTTGCTGAAGATGATACCCGGGATGCAGCTGGACGTTCTTGACCAGGAGTGCTGCGGCATAGCCGGGACCTTCGGGTACAAGAAGGAGAATTACGAGTATTCCCAGAAGATAGGGGAGAAACTGTTCAGCAGCATAGCCGCTTCCGGAGCGGGGGCGGTTGTAGCGGATTGCGAGACTTGCAAATGGCAGATCGAGAACGCAACGGGCGTAAAGGTCCTGAATACCGTCGAGGTGCTTCTTGATGCCCTTGACATCCAAAAGACAAGAGAACTCAACAGATGACTTTCAACAAGACTGACTTTGAAAAGGCGATAGCGCTTTGGACAGAATGGAACGACAGGATAAATGTCGTTTCCCGCAAGGATATAGAGAACCTCTATGAACATCACATACTTCATTCCCTTGCCATTGCCGAATACAAGCGGTTCAAGGCGGGCGAGACCGTGCTTGACGTGGGCTGCGGCGGCGGGTTCCCGGGCATTCCCCTTGCGATGGTTTTTCCGGAGGTGCAGTTCACGCTCTGCGATTCCATAGGGAAGAAAATCAAAGTCGCGCAGGCTGTGGCGGACGGTCTGGGCCTGGAAAATGTCAGTTGCGTCAATGCGCGGGCCGAGTCATTGCCGGGCCGGTACGACTGGGTGGTGTCCCGTGCCGTCACGTCGCTGGACAACTTTTATCCTTGGGTAAAAGGAAAGTATCGCAACGGCATTCTGTACCTCAAGGGCGGTGATGTCAATGAGGAAATCGCGCAGATGTGCGGCAAATGCAGGCTTGACCCGCACCTTGTCTCAGCGTGGCCGATAAGTGAATGGATTGACGATGAATATTTCGCAGAAAAATTTGTAATTGAAATCGGAAAATCTTACCTTTGCCCTCCCAAAATGAATAATTAAAAAATCAAGATATGAAAAGGACATTCCAACCATCCAATCGCAAGAGAGTCAACAAGCATGGCTTCCGCGAGCGTATGAGCACACCTAACGGTCGCCGCGTGCTTGCTGCACGCCGTGCACACGGCCGCAAGAAGCTCACTGTCTCTTCAGAGGACAGGTTTTAATTTCTGTCAGGGAAATTAAGAAAAGCGGGACGATGAAGATCGCCCCGCTTTTTCGTGTATGTCATTCCTCACCGAGGAACATCGGATCCCAGGCAGGGAGCTGGACTGGTTTCTTGTCCAGAAGCTTGAGAAGGTCGGCGGGAACGAATTGCTTTTCAACGACAAGGCGGAACATATATTCGTTGAACCATTCGTCGGTCATAATGAGTTTCCCGTTGTAGCCGGTGTTGCCCCAGCTGTTCTCGACCATCCACTTCTGAGGGACTCCGTTCTTCAGGTCAACGCCGATAAGGGTCATAGCGTGGCTTGAGCCGCTGGCGTGGGACATTATGCGCTGTTTCTTGTTCATTGTGAATTCGACGTCGAGAAGTGACTCGTAGTCGAAGTTCCTGAGGTCGGCGACACCGCGCTTGCGGTCGAGGAACTTGGCTACGTCACAGCTGAAATACATCGCCTTGTTGGCCAATATCGAAGCGATTGCCATCGTTTTGATGTCTTCAACAGGAAGATTGATGTACAGCCAGTTCTGCCCGTCATAGGTGTGGCGGTCGTACTGTATCTCATAGACCTTGCCGTATTCACGGCTTGGATCGTTCATCAGCATCACGTAGTTGTTCTCGAGGTCATAGCCGAGGAGCTCCTGATAGAACTCGACCGGGGTATAGGTCTTGCCCTGCCATTCGAAGGATTTCGGAGGTACGCCGTAGCTCAGTGCGAGGATGTGATAGATTTCCTTGAGCATACGCACCTTGAGGTCCTGGAGGAATGCTGGGATGTTGGCTTTCTTGATGCCGACCGGGTCCTCCCTGAGTTCCAGGCCGTCCTGGCGGAGAAGGGTCTTGAGCTGGGTGGACATTGCCGAGGTGTTGTTGGCGATATAGCTCTCAGGCATCGCGTTTGAAGGAACGACGCCATATTTCATCACGAGGTTGGCGACTCCGGTGAAGGTGCCTCCATCGCTGAGCGGATTGCTGAACAGCCAATCGACTTCACGATCGGTGATAGGCTTCTTGCGGGTGTCAATGACGGACTGGAGGAACAGATTGCATTTTTCGAGCTGGTCCCAGAAGAAGCAATATGTCTGTGAGAACTCAAGCTCGTCGAGGTTGTATTTGTCAATGGCTGCTGCGCGGAGGACGTTGAGTCCCGTAAAAAGCCAGCAACGGCCGGATGATTTCTGGTCCGTGACGCCTTTTGTTTTGACGCAATCTGAAAAATGGGTGTCAATCATTGCCGCGTTGTCGGCGTTGATGGCGAGGGTGGCAAGCGGAACCTGGTTGAGTGCATTGCGAATCGCCTTGTCAGAAGGGGAATTCTCGTACCCTTTTGCGATCTCGTCCAGGATGTCCGGGGTGATGGCGCCGTTTGTCTGGGCTGAAGCGAAGATGCCGGCGAGCATCAGTGTGATGGTAATCAGTCTTTTCATGTTATTGTTGCGTGTTTGATGTTTCTTCCGTATCAAGGCCGTCGGCAAGCTCCTGGGGGATGATCGATTCCTGCCCCGCCACAATGCGCGCTCCGGCTTTGATTTTTGCATTCGAGCGCTTCGGAGCGAGCTTGAGATGTTCGAGCTTGTCGATTTTCCTGATGACCGACTGGTTGGAATCCTGCAGTTTCTTCTTTGATTCGCCGTATGCGTCCCGAGCCTTTTCAAGATGCTCTCCTACCTTGACGAAGGAGTCCATCCAGTTCTTGAGCTGGCTCATAAGTTCCCCGGCCGTATCATACACCGCCTGGATATTCTTTTCCTGATCGTGCTGTTTCCAGCTCATCAGAATCATATTCAGGACTATCATAAGATTCATCTGGCTCACGATGAGCACCTTGGCATCCTTTGCACGTTGCCACAGGGTAGGTTCGGACTCAAGCATAAGCCTGAATGCGCCTTCCATAGGGATGAACATTATGTTGTAGTCAACCTTTTTCCTGTCTGCCCCGATGTATGAAGCGTAGTCCTTGGTCTTGAGCTCGTCGATGTGTTTGCTGACGCTGGCAATGTGATCCTTCGCGAAGCGTTGGCGCTCTTCGACCGAAGTCGCATTCATATAGTTCACATAGGCGTTGAGGCTGACCTTGGAATCAATGATGACCTCGGTGTCGTCAGGATAATATACGATCACGTCGGGGATGAGCGAAGCGCCGGAATCACTCTTGACCTCGTGGCCGCGATCGTCCTGGATCACTCCCTGGGTCTTGAAGTGAATCCCCGCCTCAAGCCCGGAGTTCTTCAGAATGTCGACCAGCAGCATCTCGCCGAAATTGCCCTGGATCTTGGACTGGCCGGTCAATGCATTTGCAAGGTTCCTGGCCTCCTCGCCTACGGTTCTGGACTGTTCCATTACAGTCTTGAGGATCTCGCGCATTGCAGAATCCTGGGCTATCGATTTTTCCTGCGAGTCTTTTACGGACTGCTCGAATCCCTTGAATCTTTCCTGGATGGGCTTGAGCAGCTCGTTGATCGATTCCGCGTTCTGGCGGCGAAGGCCGGCGGAGTTCTGTTCGCTGAGGGTCCTGAAGGATTCCTCCATCTGCTTGCGCTGGCTTTCGAATGCCTTTTCGCGCTCCTCGACCAGCATTCTCTGCTGCTCCATCCTTTGCGCGTCCAAAGTGCGGTAGGTGTCGTCCTGTGCCTTGAGCTGCCCTTCCAGAGCCAGCTTCTCGCCCTGAAGCTTCCCGACCTTCGACGCAAAAACGATAATGACGATGACGGCCGACAGCAACAGCACAGCTGCTATTATTATGATTGCGGTAGCGTACATACTATTTGCGGATTACGAATCTTTCGATGCGGCGAGGAACGGAAGTGAGGATTTCGTACGGGATTGTCCCGAGTATGTCTGCGAGTTCGCAGACCGTAGGGTCTTCGCCGAAAATGGTTACGGTGTCACCTACCTTGACGTCCAGCCCGGTTACGTCAAGCATACACATATCCATACAGATGTTGCCTATCGTCGGCACCCGGTGTCCGTTGATGGAGAATGATGCCGCTCCGCGTCCGAGATGACGGTCAAGGCCGTCCGCGTAGCCGACCGGGATGGTCGCGATGGTAGTGCCTTCCGGTGCGACCTTCCCCCATCGGCCGTAACCGATGGTCCCGTCGCCAGAGTGGAGCTGCTTGATCTGAAGGACTTTCACCTTGAGCGACGCCACAGGCGCGAGCTTTACGTCCGGGAGGGCGCTGATACCATATATGCCTATGCCGAGGCGCACCATATCGTGCTGGAACTGAGAAAACCTTTCAATGCCCGCGGAATTCAGGATGTGCCACATAGGCTTGTATCCTATCGCATCGGTGATTGTCCCGGCATTGTTTTCGAACATTGAGATCTGGCCGAGGGTGAATTCATCCTGTTCGGGGTCTTCCGCCACTGCCAGATGGGAGTAGATCGACTTTACCCTGACTTCGTCGCGTGACTTGAGGAAAGCCAGGAGTTCAGGGATCTCGTGGGTCATAAAACCCAGCCTGTGCATACCGGTGTCGAGCTTGATATGGATCGGATAATCCTTGACCCCCTTCTCGCGGAGCGTGTCGCAGAATGCCCTGAGTGTCTCAAGGTTGGGTATGCCGGGCTCAAGGCGATATCCTATGATCTCAGGAAAGAAATCCATCCCGGCGGTGAGAACGAGAATCGGGAGTGAAATACCGTTCCTGCGGAGCTCCACGCCCTCGACGGGCAAGGCGACAGCCAGATAGTCGGCACCTTCTGCCTGAAGCACAGAAGCGAATTCCACGGCACCGTGACCGTAGGCGTTGGCCTTGACCAGCACCAGCAGCTTTGTGGTTCTTTTTAAGCGCGAGCGGAAATACCTGTAATTGCTCCTACAATTCGGAAGGCTCAGCTCCAGGCGCGAAAAATCATTCTCATTCATCATATCATACAAATATAACAAATATATGATATGAGAAGAACAGGAAAGCTTCAAAAATCGAGACGCGCGCCGTTACGGAATCAGAACCGTATAGGATTTGTGGTTCTTGTTGGTCAACTTGCTGTCACGAAGCCACAGATTGGCTTTCTTGAGCCGGTTGTAATTGGTCCCGTGCTCTTCGGCGAAGTCTGCAAGGTCGGGAATCGGATCGCTTATGGTCACCGACGTCCTTGGCGGTATATACGGGTAGCCTTCAGACGGGTCGATGTGGAACCCGAACGATTCTGGATGCTCGAAAAGCATCTTGGCGGCGAGGATGCGGTACATATAGCGGGCTGTCTCGGTCGGGAGCCAAAGCTCCAGAGCGGTGCTTTGGTGCTGGCTTTCCAATCTTCTGGATATACCTGCCTGACCGGCGTTGTAGCTGGCGGCGACGGTGAACCAGTCGTCGTATTTGTCGTGCGCTTCAAGAAGATACTTGCACGCCGCCTCCGTCTCCTTCTCGATATGATAGCGCTCATCCACCTCGTCGGAGACCTCAAGCCCGTATCTCTGGGCGGTTGCCTTGGTGAACTGCCACAGGCCGGCAGCCTTGGCGGCTGACACGGCAGTCGGGTCCAGGTTGCTCTCAATCACCATCAGATACTTGAGGTCGTCCGGGACCCCGTTTGCCCTGAGGACGGGTTCGACCTGGGCGAAGAAACGCGGGGCGCGCTTGAGCATCAGCAGGGTGGTGCTGTGCATATACGTGAATGCGATCAGTTCGCGGTCCATACTTTCATAGAAATCCTGGCGGTTGAAGTGTATGGTATCACCGGCAAAGACGGCGTATGCGGGGACCTTTGGCGGCTGCTTGTGCAGTTCTTCCGGCTGGAAGAGGGTCTGCGCACCGGCAGGGAAGAATGAAAGGAGAGAAAGGAATATTGTGAGTACCGGGGTTGTTAAAAACTTTTTCATACTGCAAATATAATAAAATGGTCCTATTTAGGTATATTTGTATATGACTCCTTTTCTGCAACAGGTAGCAAGACATTATTACTCGCAAGGGAACATCGGGAGCGTATGCTTCATCTTCCCGAACCGTCGTGCCAGGTCGTTCTTCAAGAAATGGCTGGGCGGCTGCGTGGCGGCGGACGGTTCGAAACCTGTGGTCGCGCCGGCAATGTTCACAATGAACGATTTCTTCTACCGCCTGGCGGCGGAGGAGCCGACAGACCGTGTACAGCTGCTGGTCGAGCTGTACGACCGGTACAAGCAGCTTGTGCCGAAGCCCGAGCAGCTCGATGACTTCATCTTCTGGGGAGACGTGCTTCTCTCCGATTTCGACGACGTTGACAAATATCTGGTCAGGGCTGAGGGCCTTTTCGCCAACGTGGCGGACTTCAAGAGCATCCAGGATACCTATTCTTACCTGTCTCCGGGCCAGATAGATGCGATAGAGCGTTTCCTGAACCACTTCCGCGACAAGGATTCGGTCCTCACGGTAGATCTGAAAAGCGGGGATGACAAGAACTACAAGGTCAAGTTCCTGCAAATCTGGGACATCCTTTTCAAGCTGTACACCAGCTTCAACGCCGCGCTTGCCGAAAAGCATATGAGCTATGAGGGGAAGGTTTACCGCGAGATTGCCGAACGCCTGGACTCCGAATCCGTGGTCGATGTCCTTGCAGAGCGCCTGCCGCATTGCTCATCCTTCGTGTTCGTCGGCCTGAATGCACTGTCCGAGTGTGAAAAGAAGCTGATGGACAGGATGCGTGATGCCGGCATAGCTCAGTTCTGCTGGGACTATGGCTCCGATATGATCAAGGACCCCGCCAACAAGTCGTCCTTTTTTATGGCCGACAACGTCGTGCGCTTCCCGCAGGCGTTCGAGCCGGACCCCGAGGGCTGCAAAGTCCCTGAGATCAATGTCATCAGCGTGCCGAGCAGCATAGGAATGGCCAAGCAGCTTCCGGAGATCCTGAACCGTCCGGGCGGCACTCCGGGAATAGAGACGGCGATCGTCCTGCCCGACGAGGGCCTGCTGCTTCCGGTGCTCAACTCCATACCCGAGACTGTCACAGACCTTAACGTCACTATGGGCTACCCTATGGGTGAAAGCGAGTTCTGGTGCCTTATGAACGATGTGGCCGCCCTACAGATGCATCTTCGCCAGAAAGATGGCGAATGGTATTTCTACCACAGGCAGGTCTGGGCCATTTTCTCCAACTCCGTTTTCAAGTCGGTCCTGACTGATGCCGGACGTGAGATTGTCAGTGACATCAGGAAAGGTGTCAAATACTACATTCCGCAGGGCGAGTTTGCGGGAGACCCGGTGCTTGAGGCAATCTTCAAGCCTGCCGTCACCGACCCAGCCGGCACATCTCCCGACTCCATCAGGGCTATTGAATGCTACCAGCAGGATATAGTCACCTGCATAGGCCCAAGACTCCGGTCTGTCGCCGATATGGCCGTGGAGCTTGACTTCGCGCGTGTCTATCATCAGACCGTCGGGCATCTGCGCAAGATCACCCTGCCTCTGTTGCCGGCTACATATTTCCGCCTGCTCGCCCAGCTTGTCGGCGGCACGTCCGTCCCATTCCAGGGCGAGCCTCTGAAGGGCCTGCAGATAATGGGACCTCTGGAAACCCGCGCCCTCGACTTCGACAATGTCATCCTGCTGAGTTGCAATGAGGGGATGTTCCCGCGGCGCAGCGTCAGTTCTTCTTTCATACCTCCGGAGCTCCGCAAGGGTTTCGGCCTGCCGACCTACGAATACCAGGATGCCGTGTGGGCCTATTATTTCTATCGTATGATCCAGCGCGCCGGCAAGGTCTGGATGCTCTTCGACTCGCGTGCCGAAGGTCTTCGCGGAGGCGAGGAGAGCAGATACATCAAGCAGCTCGAAATGCACTTCGGCCTTCCGGTCCGCCGCTTTGTCGTCAAGTCGCCTATCGGAAGGGGCAGCATTGACGAGAGCATCCCGAAGACACGGGAACAGATCGACAGGCTCCGCCGCGAGGGACACCTTTCCGCAACATCGATGCAGAACTACCTGAGCTGTCCGGCGAAGTTCTACTACGGGTCGATAGAAGGACTGAAAAAGGACGACGAGGTCTCAGAATCCCTGGATGCAGGCGCGCTGGGTACGGTATTCCACAATTCGATGAAGGCGCTTTACGACGGGAAGGGAGACATCACCGCGGCATACCTTGATTCGCTTCTCAAGGATGAGACGCCGATACGCGATACCGTCGCAGGCCGGATCAGGGAGACACTGAAGGCCTTCGATATCGAAGGGCGCAACATACTTTTCCAGGAAGTCGTCTGCGAATACGTCAAGAAGGTGCTTCAGCGCGACAGGCAGCTGATGGACAAATACGGGGTTGACAGATTCCATATCCATCTGCTGGAGGAATCCAGGCACGACGAGATCGGCGGCTTCAGATTCGTCGGCTACCTCGACCGCCTCGACAGTTTTACTCCTGACCGGGTCCGCATCGTCGACTACAAGACAGGAAAGGTCACGGACGAAGACTTCAACATAACTGCCGCCAACGCGCAGCAGGTGGTGGACAAGCTTTTCGGCGAAAAGGAACAGGGGCGTCCGAAGATTGCCCTGCAGCTGTACCTCTACGACAGGTTCGTCGCCAGGGACCGCAGGTTCGCCGGGAGGGAAATAGTGAATTCCATCTACCAGACCTCCCGTCTGTTCGTGAAGGAGGTCGAAGAGGTGAGCCTGGTGCCTGAATTCACGGAAATTATGGACGCGGCTCTTGAAGGGAAACTTAAGGAACTTGCCGATCCGGGTGTGCCGTGGAAACGCACCGGGGATGCCAGGACCTGCGAATATTGTGACTTCAAAATGATTTGCGGACGATGAAAGTACTCAAGGCATCTGCGGGCTCGGGCAAGACTTATGCACTCTCGCACACATACATCGATATGCTCCTGGAATCAGGGGACCCGTACGCATACCGCCACATTCTTGCGGTCACTTTTACGAACAAGGCTACGGCTGAGATGAAGGCGCGCATCCTCCGCGACCTGCGGGACGAGGCAAATAAGGGCGGGGAGCGCGGGAATCGAGCACGGACGACTCTCGTGAACATACTTCACGACTACAGCGCGTTCGCCGTCAGCACCATCGACAAATTCTTCCAGCAGGCGCTCAAGGCATTCTCCCGCGAGATAGGCCAGTTCGCTTCATACCAGATAGAACTTGACCGCGACTCTCTCATCCAGGAATCAATGGACCGCATTCTAGACGGCCTGACCCTGGAGAAGAAGGATCTTCTCGACTGGCTGCGCCGCAGCGCTATGGACAGGATAGAGCAGGGGCAGAAGTTCGTCATCGATGATGGCCTGAAGGAGATAGGAAAGCTTCTGAAGAGCGAGAGCCACAGGCGGCTGCAGGAAAAATACGGCCTGAAGGATGCCGATGAGTTCTCAAAGGACCGTCTTGATGACATACGCAAGGCTTGCCGTGAAGTTATGGCGGACTTCAGCGAGAAGGCCGGGGCATTCGGCATCGTCGCCGCAGACGATGGGAAGATCAAGGAGCCGAACAAGACGGCAAAGAAGAACAACCCGGAACTTGCGCTGCTTTTCGAGAAGCCGTATGATTATTACTGCACGGCATACTGCATAGACAGGCTTGTCTTCTCGCTTGGCCTCGCCGGCGAATTCTACAAGGAGTTCGACGCCTTGCTGAAGGAGAAGAATGTGATGCCGCTGGATGATTCCAATACAATACTGCGCGACATCATTGACGGATCCGATGCTCCATTCGTCTATGAAAAGCTCGGCGTGCGTTTCGAACATTTCCTTCTGGACGAATTTCAGGACACATCCCGCATACAGTGGGACAATTTTCTCCCGCTTCTCCGCGAGAGTGAGGCAAACTCTTCCGCCGGAGGGGAGGGCAGTCTCATAGTCGGCGATGTCAAGCAGAGCATCTACCGCTGGCGCAATTCAGACTGGGAACTTCTGGGACGCGAAGTCGAAGAGGCATTCCCGGATGTGAAACCGGTGCCGATGGACTGCAACTGGCGCAGTTCGCAGACGGTGGTGGACTTCAACAACCGGTTCTTTGCCAAAGCTGCCGAAGTGATCGGGGCGGAGGATATCTATGCTGATGTGAGACAGAAGAAGAAGTCTGATGAGAATCAGGCGGGCAGCGTGCAGGTTACGTTTACCGACGACCAGATGGAAGCAGTCGCGGAGTCCGTCAGGTATGCCCGCAACTCCGGGGCACGCTGGAGTGACATCGCAGTCCTGGTTCGCAGGAATTCCTGTGGGGCCAGTGTCGCGGAAGAGCTCATCGGACGTGGATATCCTGTGATTTCTGACGATTCGCTTGCGGTGAAGTCTTCCGTTGTCGTGCGGCGCCTGGTGTCTTTGCTGAGCTCCATCGAAACTCCCGACAACACCGTCGGCAGTTACCTTGCACGCCAGCTTGGCGTGGAGTTCCCCGACCGTTACCATTCCCTGGTGGATCTCTGCGAGAGCCTCCTGCGCTCCCTACGGGACTATGATACTTCTGTCTTTGAAGGTGAGACCCTGTTCATACAGGCGTTTATGGACGGCCTTAGAGAATGGGTGGACATCAACGGGAACAACCTTCGCGCTTTCCTGAAGCACTGGGCCGATGCTGATCCGTATATAGGATCCCCGGAAGACTCCGACTCCATCAGGATACTGACTATCCATAAGTCGAAGGGGCTTGAGTTCCCTTATGTCATATTCCCTTTTGCCGACACTGTTGAATTCTTCAGGGCAACCACCGAATGGTGTCATCTCGATGCGGCCGGATCCCCTCTCGGCAGTGTCGTAACCGGCAATTACCCGGTGACCCTGACATCCGATGCCAGCCGGAAGACAATGTTTGCAAAAGACCTCGAACGGGAGGCGCTCCTGCAGAAGATTGACAATATCAATGTGTTCTACGTCGCATTGACCCGTGCCGGGAAATGCCTCCACATAATTTCGAAGAATCCTTCAAAGACGTTCCGTGAGGCATTGAAGAAGGGGAAGGAAGAGTATGGCAGGTTCACGGACATATTGTATGCTTTCTGCGGCGGACTTGAGAATCAGTTCTATGGGGAGCCGTATGATTTCAACAGGATGAAACGGGAAGAGAAGCGCAGGGTCGATGACTTTCCGGCGACATACCCTTCCTTTCCTGTTGCCGACCGCCTGTCTCCGTCGGAAGACGCGACCGACTATTTCGGCGTTGACGGGGTCGCCGGTCCCGCCGCTTCGGCGAGACTGTCCGGAATCGAACTTCACAAGGCTCTTGAGGGCGTGCGCTCGCCTGAAGACCTGCCGGCCGACCTTGATCCTGAAAGCCGTGCTTTCCTGACAGGGCGCATACTTGCACATCCTGAATGGTTCTCGTCCGGTGATGTACGCGACGAAGTGACGATATTCGGTACCGATGGACTGGAGCACCGTCCTGACCGTGTCATTTTCAACGGATCGGAAGTCTTTGTCCTGGATTATAAATTCGGTGCGGAGCGAAGGGATTCATACGTCCGGCAGGTCCGCTCCTATATGAAGCTTTACCGTCAGCTGGGTTATAAAGCCAGGGGTGCGGTCTGGTATGTCCATGATGACGAGGTCGTCTTTATCTGATTGTCATCGCAGGTCGGTGACAATCCAGGACGAGTTGAGATTGTCGGTGCGGAAAGAGAAATCGCTCATTTCAGCGAAAGCCTGGCGACGGACATTCTCGATGTCGAGTTTCGTGATGTACTTCCTGTTGGCGAGAATGTCATCGAGCCCTTCGGCATATTCGATGTAGATTTCCTTTGATTTCGGATCTACGGTCCATCTGGTGCCGCCGTCGCAATATATCTCCACGCCGTTGCCTTTCAGGGTGTAACATCCTTTCTGGGCCGTGAGCGTGCCCTCATAGGCAACAGGAATGCCGTTGTCGCCGGTTATGATGCAGTCGTAGTCGAGGACGATGCGATTGTTTTCAAGCAGTGGCAGCAACGCATCGATCTTTTCCGTCTGGCCGGAAGAAATCAGGCTGAAGGAAAGCATTGAAGCCAGTATGGTCAGGATCCTTTTCATAGCGCTATTTCATAAACGCGTCAAGTATTTCCTGAAGACTGTTCAAATCCTGTACCAAAACCTGACGCGGCTTGCTGCCCTCCTGCGGGCCGACTATGCCTGCCGACTCCAGCTGGTCCATCACACGTCCGGCCTTGGCGTAACCCATACCGAGCTTGCGCTGGAGGTCGGAGGTCGAACCTCGCTGGCTGAGAACGACCATTTTGGCCGCCTCTTCAAAGCGGTCGTCGAGCTTGGCCATATCGACCATTCCATTGCCACCGCCGCCTTCTGTCTCAGGCTCTGCCGGAGACGGCAGGTAGTATGGCGTATTGTAGCATTTGCCGTATCCTTCCTGATTTCCGATGAATTCTGTGATCTTGTCGATTTCTTCGCTGCTGATATAGCCGCACTGTATGCGTTCGGAGTCGATACCGGCACTGAAGAGCATATCGCCCTTGCCGATGAGCTTCTCGGCTCCGGGGTTGTCGAGGATTGTCATTGAGTCCATCCTCGATGCTACGCGGAATGCGATGCGCATAGGGAAGTTGCTCTTGATGATGCCGGATATGACATCCACTGAAGGACGCTGGGTCGCAAGTATCACGTGAAGGCCGGCGGCGCGTCCCTTCTGAGCGAGACGGATGATCGAGTTGGTGATGCTGCGTGCTGCGGCGCGTGAGTCTGAAGAAGCGCCGGTGGTCATTGTGAGGTCGGCATACTCGTCGACCACCACTACAAGATAAGGAAGGAACCTGTGCCCGTGGTCTGGACGCAGCCTGCGCTCCTTGAACTTGTTGTTGTAGCTTTTGAGGTTGTTGACTCCGGCCTTGCTGAGGAGCTCATAGCGGTCGTCCATCTCCGTGCAGAGCGAACGCAGGATTTTTTCAGCGTCTTTCGGCTTCTTTACGATGGCGGAGGCCTTCTCGTCATCTTCCGATACGGCGTCAGGAAGGACGGCGAGATAATGTTTCAGAAGGTTGGCGTATGAAGAGAACTCGACCATCTTCGGGTCTATGAAGACAAAACGCAGTTCGGACGGGTGCTTGGCATAGAGAAGAGAGGAAACGATGACGTTGAGTCCGACGGACTTTCCCTGTTTTGTCGCACCTGCCACGAGGAGATGAGGTGCATCGGCCAAGTCGAAAACCTTGACTTTCTGGGTGATGGTGTAGCCTATGGCGATAGGGAGGTCGGCCTTGCTCTCGCGGAACGCCTCATCGTTGAGGAGGGCCTTGAGAGGAACGATCGATGAATAGTCGTTGGCGACTTCGATGCCGACGGAGTCTGAAAGCGTAACCACGCGCACGCCCTTGGCGTTGAGCGAGAGGGCGATGTCTTCCTGGAGCTTCTTGATGTCGGCTATCTTGACGCCCGGGGCGGGATATACCTTGTATAGAGTGACGGTCGGGCCCACTATGGCCTTGACGTCATTTATCTGAATCTTGTAGTTGGCCAGGGCCGCGCGGATCTTGTTGTTGTTCCTGATAAGCTCTTCGTTGGATACTTCGCGCCGGTTGCCGGCGTGGCTCTCCAGAAGGTCAAGAGAAGGGAACTTATATTTCGGAAGCCCTTCCGGAGGGTCCATACGGTTGTCGATCGGTTCGAGTTCCTTTTCAGGTTCGGCGTCAAGACCTGTGTCCTCGACAATTTCGAAGCCGCCTTTTGCTGCTACAGCCGCAGCGGCTTCTGCTACAGCGACGTCATCCGCGATATTGCCTGCCGTTGCAGCAGGCTCCTTCGGAACAGCGGCGGCACCTGTGCCGACAACTTCCGCAATGTCAATATCTCTGGAGATAACCGGACCCGCTTCAATATGCTCGGGCTCCTCAACGGGAATCTCTATCGGCTCGCCGTCCTGACCGGGGGCATTATCCGTCTTCTGCCCGTTCTTCTTTTCCTCCTTCGCGCGTTTTTTCTCCTCTTTTTTGCGGAGCTTCTCCTCTTCTGCGAGCCTTCTGGCTTCGGCTTTGGCTTCCCGCTTTGCAATCCTGGCCGCCTCCTTGGCCTCCTTCTGTTCTGGAGTCAGGTTCCCGAGTGAGGAGAACCATCGGGTGAAAGGCTTCGAGGAGAAGAAAAGGAATGCAAGGATAAGAATGAAAATGAAGATTCCGGTCACGGGGATGCCGAACTGGATGTCTGACCAATTGATGGCAAATGCACCGCAGCGCCCGCCGAGGCCGCCTGCAAACATCTCGGTCCAGCCGAAGACCTTGCTGAGAAACGCCAGCAGAAGAGATGCGATGAACGCCCCGAAAATTGCTATGAGGGCGGTTTTGACAAGGGAGACGTGCCACTTCTGGGTGAGAAGCCTTACGGAAACTGCGGTGAGAATGATCAGGAGTGCGAAACTGCCGAGCCCGAAGAGCTCGCAGACCAGGAGCCTCCCGGTCAGATGCCCCAGTTTCCCCGCAGCGTTTCCGTACACCTCGGGCATACTCATATCCTCCTGCCAGTGGAACAGGTATGATACGGTGGCGATGAGTATGAATATGGTCAGTGCCGCGACAGCCAGACCGGCTATGCGGACTGCGGAAGCGCGTTCGTCTTCATCCCAGGATTTCCAGAGTCTCATTTTTTCTTGAAGCCTTTGCGGTTGTTCTTACGCTGGCGGTTCTTGCCGGCCGCCTGCCCGACATTGATGCCCATTCCCGGACGGGAGAAATTGGCATCGCCGGAGATCTTGCTGAGGTTGATTCCCTCCGGAACCTTGAGCCGGTAATCGGAGAGCTTTTCTATGTCATTGAAAATGGTCTCGTCAGCCACGCTGTCCTTGTTCCAGATGAGGTACTGCTGGCGCATATAGATGGCAAGCGAGCGTATCATCTCTGTCTTCACTTCGCCGTCAGGCTCGTCACACAGCAGGTTGATGATCTTCTCGATGTTGCGTCCATAGTGGGTTGCCTTGATCTTCGTGTCCTTCATCGGGATGCTCATAGGTTTCGTGGCAAACTCCTCGGCCACAGGGCAGGGATATGGAGAATCGATGTCGAGGTCGAAACCCGCCACCATATAAAGATGGTCCCAGAGCTTCTGCTCGAAATTTTCCTGGGAATGCACCTGCGGATTGAGGATTTCCATCACCTTGATGATGGCACGGGCCTGCTCGCTTCGCTTGTCCTTGTCTTCGATGGTGCGCAGTTCCTCCACTATTTTCAGCACATTGCGTCCGTATTCCGGCATTGAAAGCTTTTCACGGGCGGTATTATAATCGAGTCCTTCTATCATAATTCAATTCATTAACTTACAAATATAATCAATTTTTAAAACCCTGGGAAGTCCAGATGCCGTCCGATGAAATCAGGCAGGCCTCGATATCGGGGAGTGAAAGCACCAGTTCCCTGGCCTCTTCAGGCCCTATGACCATACATATTGTGGCAATGGCGTCAGCTTCTGCTGCAGAAGGGGCGACCACGGTCGCGCTGAGAAGGCCGTGAGTGACCGGATAGCCGGTGCGGGGGTCGATGGTATGGGCGTATTTCCTGCCGTCCCTGACGTAGTATTTGCGATAATTGCCTGATGTCACCACGCCGTGAGGCTGACCATCGGAAATCCAGATGCCGCTCATCGATGCTCCGGGAGTCTGGTTCCCGTCTTCCGGGGTGTCGATGCCTATCGCCCAGCCGCGTCCGGATGCATTGAAGCCCTCGCAGTAGATTTCCCCGATGTCGACCAGCATCGCTTTTACGCCGAGACCGTGAAGGTAATCTGCAATGACATCGCAGGTGTATCCCTGGGCTATGGCGTTGAAATTGAGTTTCTTCCCTTCGTGACATTCGTCAAGCGCCAGCGCGATGCGTTCCGGTGAAGGAAGCGAATCCGCGGTGAATCCGAATCCCCATATGTCGAAGAGAGGGGCGGATGCGACGTCAAAGGCACCTCCCGACAACTCCTTGTATTTTTCTGCCAGTGCGCAAATCTCGGAGAAATAGAGGTCGGGCTCGATGTCTTCACCGGCGTTGCGGCGGCTCAGAAGTGAATTCCTGTTGTATCCCGAAAGCGAGAAGTCTATGCGGTTGAGTATAGAGTCAATGCCCGCCGCAATCTGCCGCTGCGGCTGGCTGACGCCCGACAGGTCGGCCTTCACGCTGTAGACCCCTCCTTGTGCGAATCCCTTGAATTCGACATAACGCGGACCGTCGCATCCGGACAGCGACACAAGGCAGAACAGGGTGATGATGCTTTTGCGGAGAGACATTTTCGGCAAGCTATTTGTTATACAAAGTTAGTGGATTTTCGCGCAAAAATGCTCATATTTGCAAACTATTAGGAAGAATACATGAAGAAAAGACTTTTCAATATACTCTGCATCGCCTTATCCGTGCTGTCCCTGGCCTGCTGCAAAAAGCAGGAACAGAATACAACCCAGAAATATTTGACGGGCTATTTCAACATCACCTTCCCAAGATTCCTGCATCCCGGAGACACCCGGACGCTGCTTACCGAAGATATTGCCACGCTTGAGACCCAGCCGGGCGACGAGAAAATTGTCATTTCATACTGTATGCTCAATCCCGTCACGGGCAAGACGGACACGCTCATCAATTCGAAGGGAGAAGTTGTCCTGAGCAAATACGATTTCACGGCTCCTGAAAAGATTGGCAGGTACAGGATCACATTGAAAGCCATAGCTACCGGATACTCTCCTGCATATCTTGACTGTGAGTACGATGTTGTCCTTCCCGGCTGGAACGAAGGCGCTTCGCTGACCAACTACGAGCTGGAGGAAGACCAGGAGACCCTGGTCGATGACCGCGACGGCAAGATATATCTGGTCTCCCGTATGGGCGATGTCCTGTGGATGCGCACTAACCTTCAGTGGGAAGAACTTGGCAAGCCTTGCTATGAGGATGACGCGTCCGGTGACGTTTTCGGCAGATATTATACTTTTGCCGAAGCGGTGGAGGCCTGCCCGGCCGGATGGTCTCTTCCGTCAGAGGAAGATTGGGCCGATCTCGCGGAACAGTTTGCCAATTCGGCAGAGCCTTTCAGTGATATTCCGGGTGTTGCCGGGGCTCTGATGGAGAGCATCTATTTCAACGGGATCCCGATGTGGGAGTTCTGGCCATCCGTCAAGATAAGCAATGCCGCTCATTTTTCCGCCATACCTACCGGTCGCGCGTCCATTGTCGAAGACGCTTATTCTTTTCAGGATTTCGGCTTTTACGCAATGTTCTGGACCGCCGAAGAAAACGGTGACAATGCCGGAGTGCGTTACATCAACGTCAAGAATCCGGACCTTTACTATGTCGAGGTGGATACGGCAAGCAATGCTTTCCCTGTCCGTTGCGTCAAGAAGGCGGACGGAGAGTAGAGATTGTTTCCAGACAGAATATCAGGGCCTGGCCGATTGCATCGGTCAGGTTTTTCATTATTTCGGGACAGCAGCCTGCGGCACTCAGCGCCAAGGTCGCCAGTCCGCAGAGCATCATCGCGGAGGTGAGCGGCAGTGCCAGCAGGTTGGTAAGCAGGAAGAACAGCGGGAAGCTGTGGAATCTCAGCCATACAAGAGGTGCTGTGAAGATCTGGCAGGAGATTGACATTGCCATTGATGTCCATATATATCTGAGCGGGTTGAAACGCAGCCCGTCCGGGTACCAGGCATTCATCTTCGGGAACAGCAGGTAGATGCCGAGCATTGCGAGGTATGACAATTGGAATCCGAGGGAATCGATTGCAAGCGGACAGGCGGCCAGCTGCAAGGTCAGGGCGGTGCAGTATATGTTGATTGCTGACCGGCGTCTGCCCGGCTGCAGGCGGCTGATTTCGTTCAGAAGGATGAATATAAAGGCTCGTACGGTTGACGGCGATGCTCCGGTAAGCAAGGTGAAGGCGCTTGCGGCGGAGATTGCAGTGATGCTGCGGATGACGGTGGCGGCGCGCGAATGTCCCAGCAGGGCCAGCAGCTTGGCGAGAATGCCATAGACTATGCCGAGATGCAGTCCGGAAAGAGCGAGCAGGTGAGATGCTCCGCTTGCCCGGAAACTGTTTGTGACCGCTTCGCCCAGGCCGTCCCGCCTTCCGGTCAGGAAGGCTTTCAGCAGAGCCCCCGTATGCTCGTAGTGAAAATCTATGCCGTCGATGAATGTCGCAAAACGGCCGAGAATCAGACCGGGCAGCCTGAATGCAC
>JAZLGQ010000032.1:0-5415 GCA_045616385.1 Candidatus Cryptobacteroides sp. | reverse complement strand
AAACAGGAAATATCATCAATATTGGATTCATTAATTTAATTGACGCATTATGAAAAAACTTATTGTAGCAGCTGCCGCTCTTCTCATTTCGGTCAGCTCATTCGCACAGTTCGGTATCATCGCAGGACTCACAACATCGGCAACATCCCTTAAAAAAGCCAGTGAAGAGTGGAATGCAAAGTCTATAGCACAGTACCACGTGGGTCTCACCTACAAGATGGCCCTTGGAAATGTCATCGCAATACAGCCGTCACTCATTTATAACGTGAAGGGTGCGGATACCAAATCCCTTGATTTCAAGACCGGATATCTTGAACTTCCTGTCCAGGTCCAGGCAGGCATCGGCCTTGGTTCCCTTGCAAGAGTCTATGCAATTGCAGAACCGTTCATAGGTTATGCGGTTTCCAACAAGATCGAAGGCACCAGTCTTCAGGAAAAGTGGGAGAATGTTTCCAACAAATTCGAGTATGGTCTCGGCCTCGGTGCCGGTGCTGAGCTTTTCAGCCATCTTCAGGTTTCCGTAAGATACTACTGGAACATTGATGATTTCTCATGGTCTTCGTCGACCAGCGCTCTTAAGGGCAAATGCAACGGTATCACAGCATCTGTCGCATACATCTTCTAAGATAATATGACGGATAAGAAGGCGGTCTTTTTCTGCTCCGCCAGTTATACCATAGATCCAAAATACAATCAAGCTGCGCGGGAAGCTGTCCGCGCGGCTTGTTTGTCTGGATATGCCGCTGTCTCGGGTGGAACCGTCAAGGGAACGATGGGCGAAATAGCCGATGAGATCGCCGACTGCGGCGGGTATCATATCGGTGTGATTCCTCGTTTTATGCAGGACCTTCTGCACCCTCGTCTGAATGAGGTGGTGTGGACTGAGACGATGGCGGAGCGCAAGATGAAGATGCGCCAGGACGTCGATCTCGCCGTAGCTCTTCCGGGGGGAATAGGCACAATGGACGAATTGATAGAGACTCTTGTTCTTGCCAAACTCGGCTTTTTCAAGGGAAAGATCGTTGCGTTCGGGCCGTATGGCTTCTACGAACCGTTCAGAGCCCTGCTCGATCATTATGTTTTTACGAATATGATGGCTCCCGTCGATCGCGACAGGGTGATTTTCGTGGAGACCGTCGAAGAATTCAAGAAAATCCTGTGTCAATAAGCGAAATCCTTAAAATACTCGGACCGGAATGGGAAAAGATGAGAGCTCTTATGAGAAGCTCTCTTCACACTGATGTCAATCTGCTCAGGGAGACCAACGATGATATCCTGGGCAATTCCGGCAAACTTCTGCGTCCGATGATTCTGCTTCTGACCGCAAAGGCCTGCGGAGACATAAACGAAGACACCATCCGCTTTGCAGCCGCTATCGAACTGCTGCACAATGCCACCCTGATGCACGACGATGTGGCGGACGAGAGCGCGGAAAGGCGCGGGCGTCCGACAGTTGTCTCCCTCCTTGGACCGTCGGCTGCCGTTCTTGTCGGTGACTTCTGGCTTGCAAGGGCGGTGGAGCTTGTAATCGGCTCAAACAAGCACGGCCGGGTGGCAAGTCTCCTTTCGAAGACTCTTACTGATCTGGCCGAAGGTGAGATGCTCCAGCTGGAGAAAGCATCCCGCGCGGACACCGATGAACAGGCATACTACCGCATCATATACTGCAAGACGGCATCCCTTTTCGAGGCGGCTGCGGCTGCCGCGGCAGATTCCGTCTGCGCTTCGGAAGAATTGTTCGAAGCGGCCTGCAAGTTCGGTAGATATATGGGGATGGCTTTCCAGATAAAGGATGATATTCTCGATTATGCCGGCACCGAGGAATTGGGCAAGCCTGTAGGTATCGACCTGAAGGAACAGAAGATCACGCTCCCTCTTCTCGGGGCGCTTCGGAATTCACCGAGAGAAGAGGATATCCGCGCAATGATAAGAGATATCCACAGCAATCCTGAAAATTGCGACAGTGTTCGCGAGTTCGTCTGGGAAGAGAAAGGCGTTGACTATGCAGCCGCCCGTCTGGATGAATTCATAGGCAAGGCGATTTCTGCCCTGGATTTGTTCCCGGACAGCATAGCCAAGGATTATCTTGTTGAAATAGCTCAATTTAACGCTTTCAGAAAGGTATGACGTATTCTCAGGTACAGGGTCTTGACCAGGTGAAGTCGGCACTCGCCGGAATGGTTGAAGCCGGCCGTGTGCCTCACGCCATCCTTTTTCACGAAGATGACGGGGGCGGAGCTTTCCCGCTGGTGTTGGCGTTCCTCCAGCATCTATACTGCCCAGGCCGTACTTCATCCGATTCTTGCGGCGTATGTCCTTCCTGCAACAGGCTGTCCAAGCTGATCCATCCCGATGTCCATTTCATTTTCCCGACGGCAGCCAGGATGGTCTCATTGGATTACATCGACAGGTTCAGGGCTCTTGTGCAGGAGAATCCGCGTTTCACGTCGTCCGAATTGCTTGATGCGCTCGGGCTCGACAGCAAGAATTCGGTGATAGCCGTGAGTGAGGCTAAATCACTTTTGGAGAAACTCTCGCTGAGCGCTCTTGAAGGCGGCTACCGCTCAGTGGTGATCTACCTCCCGGAAAAGATGAACCAGGAGGCTGCGAACCGTCTTCTGAAGATGATAGAGGAACCGCCGCTCAAGACACAGTTCGTGCTGATCTCGCATTCTCCCGAGAAAGTCCTTCCAACCATTATTTCCCGTTGCCAGCGGATACGCGTGGCGCCTGAAGGTGTTGCACGGATGGCGGAATTCGCCGAGCCGGCACTGCTTGACGACCTTATGTCCGCACTGGTGTCCAGAAACCTGTCGGCCGCCCTTGATGCCGGCGACAGGATTGCGGCTCTGTCTTCGCGCGAAAGTGCAAAAGCTTTTTGTAAATTTGCAGCTGATGCGATGCGGCAGATTTTCCTGCATCAGCAGGGACTTGACCGGATGGCCGTGCGGGAAGGGCATTACGCAGAATGGGCGGCAAAGTGCCGCAAATCGTTTCCGCGTCAGGCTTTGGAGGCCCTCAGCAGGGCACAGAACCTGATAGACAGGAACGTGAATTCAAAGATACTGTTTACCGATCTTGTTGACCGGTTATATATGAACATATGAGCAATACAGATAACGAAACCATACAGTTTGACTGTTTCCGCGGATGTGCGGTGACTCACGACGAGGAAACGGGCGAAACCAATTGTGCATATCGCGTCGGCTGCTGCAAGCTGGGCGACCGCAACTGGCTGAAGGATGCCAATGACGGCACCTGTCCCAATTTCTTCGAGGTGCGGTTCAAGAACACACGCAAGGGGATATACGTCAACGATTCGCCGCAGAGCATACATCAGGGAGACCTCGTGATTGTCGAGGCCACCAACGGTCAGGACCTTGGCATCGTTACGCTCGAAGGTCCGATAGTCCTTCGACAGATGAAATCAAGGGGTATCGACCCTGAGACTGCTGAACTCAAAAAGATTTATCGCAAGGCGCGCCAGACTGATATTGAGAAATGGCAGATGGCCATAGCCAGGGAGCAGGACACAATGATAAAGGCCCGTCGCATAGCGGCGGAAATGGGCTTGGAAATGAAGATAGGCGACGTTGAGTTCCAGGGTGACGGCACGAAGGCTATTTTCTACTACATAGCCGACGGCCGCGTTGATTTCCGCCAGCTCATCAAGGTGTTCGCGGAGGAATTCAAGATCAGAATCGAAATGAAGCAGATCGGCGCCCGCCAGGAGGCCGGCCTCATCGGCGGCCTCGGCGTATGCGGCCGCGAACTCTGCTGCGCAAACTACATCACATCCTTCCAGAGCATTTCGACGGCTGCGGCACGCTGCCAGGACCTCTCGCTGAATCCGCAGAAACTTGCCGGCCAGTGCGGCAAGCTCAAATGCTGCCTGAATTACGAGGTCGCCAATTATCTGGATGCGCAGTCCCGCATCCCTAAGGTGAGCGAACCTCTGGAATTCAAGGATGGCCTTGCCTATCTGCGCAAGACGGACATCCTTCAGGAAGTGATGTATTTCTCGTATGACAAGAATTCAGATGCAAACCTTTACCCTCTGGATGCCTACGACGTGCGTGAAATCATAAAGATGAACAGGAACGGCATAAAGCCGGACTCGCTCCGCGAAGAACCGGAACCTGCGGCTCCTGAATTCGTCACTGCAGTCGGCGACGACAGCATCAGCCGTTTTGATTCTCCGAAAAAGAAGAAGTCGCACGGCGGCCGCAACAACCGCAACCGCGGACGCGGCGGCAAGCCGGGCCAGGGTGGCCGTGGCGGCAATAAGAAACAATCAGAATAATGTCTTCCGTGAAACTGACGGCAGTGCTTGCTGCAGCGGCGTCCGCGTTGCTGCTTTGCGCTTGCGCTCCAGTCAGCGGATATGAGAATTTCATCAAGAGTAAAAACGCAAAAGGCGGGCTGTACTCATTTGTGATCCCGTTCAGCGACTCTCTTTCCACTTATTCCGTATCTTTCTTCACGAGAGTTGATTCGCCGGGACGGGAGAATCTGAAAGAGGCTCTCAGACTGGATGTCACCTGGACATCGCCTTCCGGCGACACTGCCGCGGAGACGGTGTATATGGATGCCTCCAGGGAGGTGGAAACTTACCGGAGCGGCATCTCTCCGAGGGAAACAGGGGACTGGAAAGTGGATGTCAGGGTGCCTGATGTGCCGCAGGGATTCCGCGGACTGGGAATAATCAGCAGGATAGATGGGACACGATAAACTCAGAAAATTTGCGGAGAACGAGACATTCTCCTGCCTTGTTCAGCCATCGTCGGAGGACCTCCTTGCCGACGGTTATCTTGCGCTGAAGGACCACGGGATGAAAGGGCATTGGAAGGATTTTTTCAAGAATGAAAATCCCATTGTTCTTGAGTTGGGCTGCGGCAAGGGCGAGTACACGATTGACCTTGCGCAGAGAGACCCGTCAAAGAATTACATTGGAGTTGACATCAAGGGCGCCCGATTATGGAAGGGTGCCAAATATGCGACGGAGCACGCTTTGTCCAATGTCGCATTTCTGCGTACGAGAATCGAGTTCATCCGTGCTTTTTTTGATCGCGATGAGATTTCAGAGATATGGCTCACGTTTTCCGACCCCCAGCACCGTCGCGAAAACGCCAGGCTCAGCTGCCCTCTTTTCCTTGAAAGGTACAAGACCTTCCTGAAGGAAGGCGGAATCGTGCATCTCAAGACTGATTCGCGTTTCCTCCACGAATACACCAAGGCTGTCTGTGCCGACAATGGTCTGAAGGTGCTGGCTGGTACCGAGGACCTGTATGGCTGCGAAGGTGTAGAATTCATTGAAGCGAGACCGGAACTCCGTGAGGTCCAGACCTTTTATGAAAGTATGTTTCTCGAACAGGGATACAAAATAAATTATCTTGCCTTCTGTCTCGACAAGGA
>JAZLGQ010000031.1:0-3361 GCA_045616385.1 Candidatus Cryptobacteroides sp. | reverse complement strand
TGTAACTCTTGCGCATGTCGGTCGGCTGGGTGTACCACATATACCGCATGCTGTCGTTCAGACTAAACACGGCCGCTCGATGCTTGGATTATCGCCTGGATATACTGGAGGGTCATCTCGCCCTGGATTCGCATCATCGTTCCGTTCGGAGTCCGGAGCTCGATGCTCATCATCTTTTGCGACTGCTCCTTCTTCTTTGAGAAGCCCCGGCCTGTGGTCGCAGCAAACGAAGGCATCGGAACAAACGCTCCACCGGAGGTCAGCTGAAGGAACTCGCCGTTCGAAGACGGAGATTCTGCCTGCTGCTTTGCGTAACGTGCCTTACTGTCAAAGAACCTCCATTCCGGGATGCCAAGCTCGGCGAGCCTTGACTTGTAGGAGATCCCTTTCTCCTTGCAGTACGTCATGATTTCTGCAACTTCCTCTTTCGACCTCATAGTATTTTCGCTATTTTTGTCGACAAAGATACCAGTTCAAAGCTCGGCCGCAAGGACGTGCGTCACCGGAGGCTTACGAAAAACCAGCTAAAAGAATTTACCTGTGTCTGGCTCACATGAGCGAGGAGGGTGTGGAGCAGAAGTATATTAAGAAGGCTTTTGACGACAATTATGTGGTGCCGCTGGGGCCGAACGTGAATCAGTTCGAGGCTGAACTGGAGGCGTTTGTGAATGGTGCTCCGGGGCAGGGTTCCGGCCTGGGTAAGCGCGTTGTGGCACTTTCGTGCGGAACTGCGGCGGTGCATCTGGCGCTCATCAACTGCGGCGTGAAGGGGGGGGTGACGAGGTTCTGGTGCAGAGCTTTACTTTTTGCGCAAGCTCGCATCCTATCACTTATCTTGGGGCGAAGCCGGTGTTCGTGGGGAGTGAGAAGGATTCCTGGAATATGGACCCCGAGCTTCTGGAGGCTGCCATCATCGACCGTAAGGCGAAGACGGGCAAATATCCGAAAGCGATTGTGCCTGTGGCGTTGTATGGTATGCCCTATGATTGCAGCCGCATTATGGCGATTGCTGACAAATACGGAATTCCGGTGGTGGAGGATGCTGCGGAAGGGTTCGGAAGCCGCTTCCACGGGCAGGTGCTTGGCACTTTCGGCAAATACGGCGTACTGTCGTTCAACGGCTACAAGATGATTACGACTTCGGGCGGTGGTGCGATGATTACCGGCAGCGACGAGGAGTGGCGCGAGGTGATGATGTACGCCACCCAGTATCGCGAGAGCTACCCTTATTATCAGCACGAGAAGATTGGCTACAACTACCGTATGAGCAACATCTGCGCGGGAATCGGCATCGGCCAGATGACTGTTGCTGCTGCCCATATCGCTCATCACCGGCATATTGCTGAGCTGTATGAGAAAGCCTTTGCCGATGTTCCCGGGATTGAGTTCCACAAGGGCCCGGATTGGGCCGCCGAAGGCAGCAATTACTGGCTGAATACCATTACCATTGACCCTTCCGTCCACGTTGTTGGCCAGGAGGATGCGTATGCCACGATTGTGACCGGTGCCGTAGGTGGTGCCGCAGGTGTGATCCACGCCGCCACATCCGCTCATACCGATTGCGAACCTAATGCAAACGTGGAGGCATTGCGCGTATATCTGGATGCCGCCGGTATTGAAGCCCGCCCTTTGTGGAAGCCGATGCACAAGCAGCCGGTGTATTGCGAGGGTGCCTCTGTGGTTGCCGGTTCAGACCTTGGCTGCACTGTGCTTGATGGCCCGAAGATGACCGTTTACACCAACGATGTGGAGGTGGACCTCTTCAAAGTTGGCATGTGCCTCCCTTCCGGCCCTTGCGTAAGCGATGACGATGTGAAGTATATAGTAGAGTGCATCAAGAGCGCCCTGAAGTAGGAGTTTCGTACCACAATTCGCGTGTGTACGAAAAACAAAGCAGCCTCAAATTGAGACTGCCTGTAGATTTGCCCACGTGAGCGGAATTGCTTCAGGAGCCAGGGCAACGTGTGCGGGACTTACTCTGCGCAAAACGCGAGTCACTCGCGTCCGCGCAACTTTTAATCCAATCCCTTGGCGATTCTTTCGATTTTGGCGGAGTCGCGGAGCATTTCGACGAAGATGTCTGCGGAGCGTTTGCGGTAGCCCTCCTTGAGGCGGTGGACGCAGCCGACCATCGAGTAATTGCCGCCTTCCAGGGGGATGGCGACGAGGTTCGGGCGGTAGTAGGCGGCGAGTGACGACACGATGGCTATCAGGTTGGTGTTCTGCACGATATCCATTATGAGCTCGGGGTCGTTGACTTCCACCGTCACGTTCAGCTTGCGGGAGTCGAGGCCGAGGTAGCGGTCGAACGCGCGTCTTGCCTGAAGCCCCTTGCCTGGGAGGATAATGCGGTGATTTTCAAGTTCTTCCATTGTCAGAACCTGATGCGATGCCATCGGGTGTCCCCGTCGCATCACCGCACTGAGGCTGTTGCGGAACAACGGCACGGACTCCAGTTCTTCGTAGGCAGTTGACGGCTTGAAGGCGAGGGCCAGGTCAATCTCCTTGTTCTGAAGCATTTCGATGATTTCGGATGCGGATTCCGATTGTATTTTCAGCTTTACACCAGGATGCTCACGGATGAAATTCTTTACGGTTTCGGTGAGTAACTCGCTGAAAGAGTGCGTTATGCCGATGCGGAGGGTTCCAGTCAGGGCCCCTTTGAGGTCGCGCATCCGGTTGCTGCATACCTCCGAATCCTCAATCGTCTTCAGCGCGAGGGGGAGCAGTTCCTCGCCCGCTTCAGTGAGGGTGACGCTGTGTTGGTTGCGGTCGAATAATTGTGCTCCTATTTCGTCTTCGAATTGCTTAATCTGCTGAGAGAGTGTTCCTTGGGTAACGAAAAGTCGTTTTGCCGCATCGGAGAAATTCAAGGTTTTTGCTACTGTTGCAAAATACTTCAGGTGACGGGTTCCATAATTGATTTGTTATCGGACAGGTTATTCCTGTCATATTATTTTTTACAAATATATTGATAATTTCAATATCTGATATTGAAAATAAGTTATATCATCAATATCAAAAAAGATATTCACAGCTTACCTTTGTGTTGTCAGAGCGAAAGATACCGGTTCGTTTTCGCGAAGACAGATGTTTAACAATAAACCAAAAATGCTATGACAACAAAATTTTTCCTCTGCACAGTGTGTGGAAATGTGATTTTCAAATGCGTTGACAGCGGTGTTGCTGTTGTTTGTTGCGGTAAGCAGATGCAGGAGCCCATCCCTAAGACGGATGATTCCGCTGCGAAAGAAAAGCATCTCCCGGTTGTTGAATGCCGTCCGGACGGTACAATCCTGGTGAAGGTTGGCTCGGTTCAGCATCCGATGACCCCGGAACACCACATTTCATTCATCTATCT
>JAZLGQ010000030.1:0-5955 GCA_045616385.1 Candidatus Cryptobacteroides sp. | reverse complement strand
TGACTGGAGAAGCGGAGATGCAGGGTCTGCGGCGAGTTCCTGAAGACGCTCGTTCATTACGATGGCGGCTACTTCCTGCACGAGATCTGTGGCCAGTCCTGCAGGGGTGCTGTTGAACATCTTAGGGCGCTCAGGGGATTTCCACTGTATGCGGAACAGGTTGTTGGTTATCTCAGGGTCGGTGATGATACCGACGATAGGCTCCTGATTGTCTGGGATGACGATGATTTCCTTCTCTGCCGGGTTCTCGACTGCAGGGATGTCGGCGAAGGTCTTCTGTATCTTGGCCTCGACCTCGTCCACGTCGATGTCACCGACTACGATGAGGGCCTGGTTGTTAGGAGTGTACCACTTATGGTAGAAGCTGGTGAGGTCTTCCGGCTTGAAGTTCTTGAGATTCTCCTCGCTTCCGATGAGCATACGCATTCCGTCGGCATATTTGGTGCCGCCGAAGAGTACGTCGAAGTACTTCTCCTGGCTGCGCCACTGGGCGGTGTTGCGGGTGCGCTTCTCCTCGATGATGACTCCGCGCTCGGCATCGATCTCGTCAGGTTCGCAGAGAACGAAGTGTGAGTAGTCGTGCATAATAAGGATGCAGGAGTCAACCACGCTGTCATTCACGAGAGGGATGTTGTTGAGGAGGTAGATGGTCTGCTCGACTCCGGTGGAGGCGTTCACGTTTCCGCCGAAGCTTGCGCCAATGCTTTCAAGGTAGTTGAGAATGCCCTTTCCCGGGAAGTTCTTGGTGCCGTTGAAGCACATATGCTCAAGGAAGTGGGCGAGACCGTCCTGGTTGGGAAGTTCTTCCTGTATGGCGCCTGCGTCTGTGCAGAGCCAGAATTCCGCACGCTGTGCAGGGAGTTCGTTGTGGCGGATATAATAGGTAAGGCCGTTGTCAAGCTTTCCGGTCCTTACGGCCGGATCGTTCGGGAGCTGCTGGAGCTGCTGAGCCTGACCGGATGATGCTGCGCATACGAGCGCAAAGATGGAAATAATAAACTTTTTCATTTGAAAATAATATAGTTTCTTCTTTATGTGTATTACAATACTAATACACTGCAAATATACATTGAAATTCTATTCCTGCAAGCGTTTTTCGTGATTTTTGTCCTTTAGACGTAAATAAACGGTAAAAGACTACTGACAAATATAAGTTTTTTTATAATTTTGCATTATAAGAAATATTTATAGTAGTAGATATGTTCGAAGACTTTAAGATCAATGTTTTCCTTCAGGTTGCCGAGAATGGGAGTTTTACCGCCGCGGCAAGGGATCTGGGTGTAAGCCAACCTGCCATAAGCCAGAATATCGCTGAGCTGGAGCGCTCTGTCGGTGCAAAACTGTTCAACCGCTCGCGTGGTAACGCTACTTTGACAGAGAAGGGAGAACTCTTCAGAAAGTATGCGCTTCAGATTCGGCACTCGTACCGTCTGGCCGCTGAAACTTTTTCCAGTCCAAAATCATTGCTTATAAGAAACGTGCTTCATAAGGGTAAAAAATGCAATATTCTGATCAAGGACGGCCGTTTCGCGGACCTGCAGGCGTCGTCCGAGGCCTCTGCCGACAGAACAATCGAGGCGGAAGGGCTGGCCATCCTGCCTGCGATGTACAACACCCACACGCACGCGGCGATGAGCCTCCTCAGAGGATATGCCGACGATATGCCTCTTCAGAAATGGCTCACGGAATACATATGGCCGTATGAAGACAAACTTACGGCAGCTGACATTGCAGAGGGCAGCCGCTATGCGGTGAGTGAGATGATTGATTCCGGTACCGTTTTCTTCAACGATATGTATTTTGAAGTTGACCGGACTATCGATGTTGTCAAGGAAGCAGGCATTCGTGCCGCTATCGGTATCACCGTGATGGATATGCACTCGAAGGCGATGACTGATGCCAAGAACAAGTTCATAAAGGAATTCGTCGATCCGACGGGCGGGCTTGTCAATCTCGTGATGGCGCCCCACGCCATATATACCGTATGCAAGGAGAACCTCGTGAAGCGCGCGGCTTTTGCCCGCGACCACGGAATGAAGCTGCACATACACCTTTCCGAGACCGCTGGCGAAGTCGCCGACTGCGTACGCGACCACGGAATGACCCCTGTCCGCTACCTCGATTCCATCGGATTCCTCGGTCCGGACGTGATCGCCGCCCATTGCGTGCACGTTGACAAGGAAGAATGGGACATCCTCGCGAAACGCGGTGTCACCGTCAGCCACTGCCCCTGCTCCAATATGAAACTCGGCAGCGGGCGTTTTCCTTATGAACTTGCCATTCCGTCCGGCGTCCGTATCACCCTCGGTACTGACGGCTGCTCGTCCAACAACAATCTCGACCTGCGCGAAGAGATGAAGTTCGCCGCCCTTCTTGCCAAGGTGAACGGCGACCCGACACTCCTTCCGGCGGATGAGGTTTTCAAATGGGCGACCCGCAACGGCGCGGAGGCTTTCGGCATCAATGCCGGTGAAATCGCCCTCGGGCGCGATGCTGATGCCTTGCTGATCGACCTTTCTGATCCGCGCATGGTGCCTTGCCACAATCTCATCTCCAACTTCGTATACTCCGCCGACTCCTCCTGCATCCGCCACGTCCTGTGTGCCGGCCGTGTGGTGAAATAGCAACGCGATCATAAATAATGGAAGAAGGGAAAAATACGCTGATAGGAAATCTGGCGTGTGCGACGGCCTATGCTATATTCGGGTTAATTCTTGTTGCGTGCAAGAACATCGCCAACTGCGGGCTGATAAGCCCTATGGCATTGTTCTGTATGCGTGCGTTGGGGGCTCTCATCCTTTTCTGGATTGCTTCCGCGTTCCAGCCTGAAGCGGAGAAGGTGGAGCGCCGTGACCTGCTGAAAATCGCGGTGGCATCTTTCCTTGGCCTCTTCCTCACCCAGATATCCTTCCTGAAGGCCATCACGATGACAACGCCCGTGGATGCATCGCTCATAAGCCTGCTCAGCCCGATAGCCGCGATGATTGTGGCTGCAATCGTGCTCAAGGACAAAATCACGAAACACGGGATAATTGGGCTGGCAATCAGTTTTGCCGGCGTGGTGTTCATAGTCCTCAACAGTGTCAGCATACGTTCCGGTGCATCGGAGACATCGGTGATGGGCATAGTCCTGATGGTAGTGAATGTCTTGAGTTTCGCGTCTTACGTGGGGGTATTCAAGCCGCTGATCAAGAAGTACCGCGTGGTGACCTTTATGAAATGGATGTTCATATTCGCCACGCTTTATTCGTTGCCTCTCGGTATCAAGGACCTGATGACAATTCCGTACCGGCAGATTCCGACCGGCGTGCTGCTTCAGATCCTTTATGTTGTTGTGTTCGCCACCTTCATCGCCTACTTTCTTATCCCTGTCGGACAGAAGAGGGTCAGGCCTATGATCGTGTGTATGTATACCTATCTTCAGCCTGTGATTGCAATGGCCATCAGCTTTGCAATCGGGCTCGATACTATGACCTGGCCAAAGGTCATCGCCACGGTTTTCATATTCATGGGAGTCAGCATCTGCAACTTCGCCCCGAAGAAAACCACCAGGAAAACCTATCCGCAGGCGAATTGACTCTTCGCAGAAGCGGTGGCTTTTTCATTGTTTACGACTTCCAGGCGTGTCTGTTGTGTTCATCCGTTCATATCAATGATTTAGACGTGCTGCGAACATTGTAAAGGACTAATAAACAATGTGTTATAGAAGCAATTCGTCCACTTTCGCTTGATACGGATTTTGACATACCATAAAAACGGCAGCGTTTGTGAAGGGAGAAATAAGGTTTACAGTTTTCATCAGGCCTTTAGTATTGTCTGCCGTTTTTAACGAACTTTATACCGAACTTATCACCTCCAGCAGGAAATAGATGAGTATTCTAAGATACTGGAAGAATACATTTCCAAACAGACAGATGGGTTCTTGTTGTAGTACGTTTTGTTGACGTCATAAACCAAGCCTTTTCCGCGAAAGAAGAAAGTAATCGGTTGAACATAATAGCGCAGGCGCGTAGTGCCGGAGCGGCTGGAACCAAGCCTTTCTGACGGAACTTCAACGAGAAGAAGGGCTTGACCGCTTTGTATTATACTTTGTTCCGCTGATAAGAATCGTTATGATAAAATTTTAACTGATTTCTTTGACGCATTTTGCATTGTTCTGTATTTATTGTGCAGAAACAACAATTCTATGAAGTCATGAAGGTTATAAAATCTCTATCATTATTATTCTTGACAGGCATATGCTTTTTTGCTGTATCCTGCTCAAAGATGGAAGTCACGCAGGGAAATATCATTGGATCATGTGCTGAATCATATGAAGGATATCCGTATTATGCTCCTGATGGATTCCTTGATTGGACATTCAACACCAATAATACTGCCGACATTCATGTTTATGACGTATTTGCAGGCACGAATGATTATTCACGTTCTTTCTCTGTGGAGAACGGCAAGATTATTTTCGGTCCGTATGAGTCGGTAGGGGGCGATCATTTTACTATTCCCGAGGAACAATATATTATCACGAAATTTACAGCTACAGAGATGGAATGGCAAAGAGTGGGAACCTCATTTGCCAAAGGAACTGTCGGTTCGGATTTCAAGCATTTCTCAAGAAAGAAATAATACATAAATTTGCGTAATACAAAATGGTATGCATAAGATATTGACTTCAATTTTAATCCTGACCCTTGGACTCGCTTCATTGACAGCTTGCGGGAAGATGATTCCCGATGATTCGGACGCAGGCAATGAATATATACCCCTGGTGCTGACCAAGGCGGAAAGCGGTATCGCTCTCAAAGCCAATGAATTCGGCTTCAAGGTTTATCGCTCCTTGTATGAAGAGGCGCCTATGCTGATTTCCCCATTCAGCCTCTCGCTCGCTCTTTCGATGACCGCCTGCGGCGCTGACGGAGAGACGGAGAAGCAGATGACTTCGACGCTCGGATTCACCGGCTACAGTTCCGATGACGTTGCCGGATACTATAAGAAGATGGTTGGGGCTCTCGAAGGAATAGACAAGAAGACCACGCTCGAGGTTGCGAATTCCATATGGATTTCGAAGTATTTGAATGTCAAGAAGGAGTTCGTCTCAACGGTCAAGGACAATTTCTCGGCAGAAGAAAGGACGGTGGATTTCACGGACCAGAAAGTCGTAGACCAGATAAACAGGTGGTGCTCGGACAACACTCACGGAAAAATTTCGGAGATAGTGAAGTCGATTTCGCCGCAGACTGTAATGGCTCTTGTCAATGCGCTCTATTTCAATGGCAAGTGGGGTGGATTCAAGTTTGACGACAAGACAAGGAGGGAAGACTTCAGAACCATAGACGGATCGAAGACCAAGGTTGAGATGATGAGTGCCAACTGCGAGTTGTCCTATGCCTCCGGCGACGGCTGGTCATTGGTCCATCTGCCTTATGGCAACGGCGCATTCCGTATGAGCGTTATTCTTCCTCCGGCAGATATGAAGTTCGCCGATGCGGCGAAGAGTCTGGATGCGGACAGCTTCAGCAAGCTGTCAGCTATGGCATATGCACATCAGGTCAATCTGAAGATGCCGCAATTCAAATATGAATATTCAATCGACGAACTTGGCGATGTGCTGGCCGCTCTGGGTATGGAGGACGCTTTCGATTCAAGGAAAGCCGATTTCAGAAGGATGGCTGATGTTGCAATGGGCGAAATCTATATCGGTACCGTCAAGCACAAGACCTTCATCGATGTCAATACAAAAGGCACGGAGGCGGCAGCAGTCACTTATATCGGAGGGTATGCAACATCGGCGGCACCGGTTACGTACAGCCCGGTCGATTTCATAGCCGACAGACCGTTCTTCTATATCATCAGCGAAAGAAGCAGCGGCTCTATCCTGTTCATCGGTCAGAAGACAAATTGAAATAATCAGCTCTACCGGTGAACTCTTGATGGAGATGAGCGAGTGCTGAAAACATA
>JAZLGQ010000029.1:0-35845 GCA_045616385.1 Candidatus Cryptobacteroides sp. | reverse complement strand
AGACAGGCGCAACTGTAGGTCAATGCGCCCAGGATAAAGCACATTGCGGATGCGGCCCGGCTTCTCCGACCCTTGCTGCAAAACACAGCGCAGACCAGCCCCAGACAGGCGCTGCCGACAAGCGACACCCACCAATATGTCAATCCCTCTCCTCCCGGCGGCAAAAGTGCCGCCACAACAACTCCGGCTGCAAAGGGGATTGAAAACGCCACGATTCCTTCTGCCTCGATCATTTCAATCTCATTTTTGACAAAATACACAATAATTAGTAAATTTGTATTCCCTATTGAAATTAATTCTTCACTATGATAATCCTAGTAATAAACTGCGGAAGTTCTTCAATCAAATATCAGCTCCTCGATATGAAGAACGACAACGATTTCTCTCTTCTGGCCAAGGGTATCGTTGAGAAGATCGGCCTCCCTGATTCCAATATCACGCACAAGCCTACCGGCAGGGGGAAAATGGAAAAGATGGCTCCGATACCTGACCATAAGGTTGGAATGAAGTTCGTTCTGGATGCACTGGTCGATCCTGAGTACGGCGTGCTCACGAGCTTCGGCGACATCGACGCGGTCGGGCATCGCATCGTGCAGGGGGCGGACTTCTTCTCCGGCAGCGTGCTCGTGGATGAAGACGTAATGGAAAAGATCGGGTTCTGCTGCGATTTCGCACCGCTGCACAATCCTGCACATATCCTCGGTATCCGGGCAATGCAGGCAGTGCTTCCGTCAGTGCCTCAGGTCGCCACCTTTGATACGGCATTCCATCAGACTATGGAGGCACCGGCCTATATGTACGCCCTCCCTTACGAGTATTACCGGAAATATCGCGTACGCCGTTACGGTGCACACGGGACGTCACACCAATATGTAAGCCGCCGCGGCGCAGAGGTCGCCGGCCTCGACCTCAATGATTCCAGAATCATCACCTGCCATATCGGGAACGGATCCTCCGTTACCGCGGTCAAGAACGGAAAGTGTGTCGACACATCAATGGGCTTTACTCCTCTTGAGGGTATGATTATGGGTACCCGATGCGGCAGCATCGACGCCAGCATCGTGCCGTATATAATGAGAAAGGAGAATCTCACCCCAGAGCAGATGACCGAAGTGATGAATAAGAAAAGCGGATTCCTCGGACTTTCAGGCAAGACTTCAGACTGCCGCGATATGTGTGATCTCCGCGCAGCGGGCGATGAGCGTGCAAGGATGGTTCTTGACAAGCTCGTGCTTGACATAACCAAGCTCGTAGGAGGTTTCGTGGCGGAAATGGGCGGAGTTGATCTCATCGTCTTTACAGCGGGCATCGCAGAAAACAATGCCTGGCTCCGCCGTGATGTCAGCAACAATTTCAAGTACCTCGGCGTCAAGTTCGACGAGGCTTTCAACGATACCGTCAGGGGAGTCGAGGCAATGCTCACAACACCTGATTCAGCAGTCAAGGTCGCCCTTATCCCGACGGACGAGGAACTTATGATTGCCCGTGACACAATGCATATAGCTTTACAGAACAAATAACTATGGCACTTATAGACCAAATCATTGCGCGCGCAAAATCAAACAGGCAGCGCATCGTCCTCCCGGAGTCCCTTGAGGAGCGTACCATCACAGCCGCTGACAGGGCTGTTGCCGACGGTCTCGCAGAGATAATCCTTATAGGCAACCGTGACGAGATACTCGCTTTCGCAGCGAAGCTCGGCCTCAAGAACATCGGCAGGGCTACGATCATTGACCCGGCGACTTCAAGCAGGACTGCCGAGTACGCAAAACTTCTCTATGAACTTCGAAAGAGCAAGGGTATGACCGAGGAGCAGGCCGCCGAGCTTGTGAAGAATCCTCTTTACTTCGGCTGTCTCATCATCAAGAGCGGTGATGCCGACGGTCAGATCAGCGGAGCCCTTTCCACAACCGGCGAGACACTCCGCCCTGCCCTGCAGATCATCAAGTGTGCGCCGGGCATCAGCTGTGTCAGTGGTGCTATGCTTATGGTGACGCAGACTCCTGAATATGGCGAAGATGGCGTACTCGTGATCGGCGATGTAGCCGTAACCCCGATGCCTGATGCCAACCAGCTTGCACAGATTGCTGTCTGCACAGCTCAGACGGCCAAAAGCGTTGCCGGATTCGTGGAACCGCGGGTCGCAATGCTCTCATTCTCAACCAAAGGCTCTGCAAAGCACGAGGTTGTCGACAAGGTCGTAGAGGCTACTGCGCTTGCGAAGCGGCTTGACCCGTCTCTCAAGATCGACGGCGAGCTTCAGGCGGATGCAGCGCTTGTGCCGTCGGTGGGCTGCAAGAAGGCCCCCGGCTCCGACATCGCCGGCAAGGCAAATGTGCTTGTGTTCCCTAACCTTGAGGTAGGCAATATCGGTTATAAGCTGGTTCAGCGTCTTGGACGCGCCGATGCCATCGGACCTATCCTCCAGGGTATCGCCCGCCCTGTGAACGACCTCAGCCGCGGTTGCTCAGTTGATGACATCTACAAGATGGTTGCCATCACAGCCTGCCAGGCAATGGATGCAAAATAGAATGGATTATTGTGCTATTCAAAGAAGGAGAAGTGTACGCGACCGTACACTTTTTCTTTTTTAAAGCGGGGATGTCCGGCGAATGAATATTCATCGCCGTGCTCAAGGATGAAGTAGCATCCGGGGTGAAGTATGTCGGCTGCGAATATTTTGTCCGGAATCATGTCCAGGCCGTCAAGGGCATATGGCGGATCCGCGAAGATGATATCGAATTTCTCGTGGCAGATCGGGAGAAAATCGAAGACGTTGTCGTGTACGGCCGTAACGTTCTTCAGACCGAGCCGTGCGGATTCGCGCTTGATGAAAGAGGCGTTGTCGCGATTCATCTCTATTGAATATACGCGGGAAGCGCCGCGTGAGGCGAATTCATACGCCACGGCGCCGGTGCCTCCGAAAAGGTCGAGGACCTTCAGGTCTTCGAATTCGTATTCGTTGTTGAGGACGTTGAAGAGCCCTTCGCGGGCGAAGTCTGTTGTCGGCCGGGCGCTGTAGCCCATCGGAGGATTGATGGTCTTTCCTTTGAGGGAACCGCCTATTATTCGCATAGAAAATCGACTGCTTTGAAATAGCGGTAGAGGGACATTTCGTCCTCTTTGTCGACAGGTGTCCGACAGCAGATTGTGGAGACCTCAGGATTGAGCTGCAGTGATTTCATTGCCAGGAATATGTAATATTCGGCGGTGGTGAAATCCGGCGCGCTGTACCAGTTGGCGAGAAGAAGGGATTTGCCCTGGGCTATGGCCAGAGTCAGGATGCCGTCCTTGACGCTGCATAGTATCTTGTTGTATTCAGAGCATTTCGGAAGATCGTTCAGTATGTGGTAGATCTCCGGATATAAAACGGCACTGTCCTCATCTGCGGCGTAGATGAGGACAGCATCGTATTGCGGTATTTCAATATGCTTTACCTGCTGACCTTCCTTCAGTTCAACAACTCCAGCAAGTGTCTCACGTTCTGCTGAAGCATCGAAAAAGTAGGAAGGAACAAGCGTGAACACTACTCCCAGTTACCTGCGTTGTTGTTAGGGGTGTCGACGGATCCGACCTGAAGGCCTTCGAATCTGTTCTTGTCCCTGCAGTCGGCATCGAGGTTGATGCGGAGCTGGTTGTCCATACCCTTGCAGAGAAGCTTATAAGGCATCTTGGCCTCGAACAGAGGGACAGGAACGCCTGACACCATTCTTATAACGGCGTCCATAATGACAGGCTCGCCGCCTGAGAACGGAATCGTAGCGAGTGAGTCAGCGCAGAAATCCTGGCGGCTGCGGAAGAGGGTGTCTTTTACAGGGATCTTGGTGACAGCTGAGAACACGAGGTTCTTGTCGCCCTTGTCATAGAGAGCCTTGAGCTGGTTGTCGATTTCCGCTCCTTTGCCCTTGAGCCCCTTCTTGACCTTCTGGGTGTGCTCCCAGGCGAGGGAGTCGTCCACGGAACCGATCTGCATCACGATTGACATCTCACCGTTCTTGTAGTACTCGATGAGTGAGTCGATGTTGGCCGTGAACTTGTTGTTCTCGCCTTTGTAAGCGACTTCAAGTGTACGGATGTCCTTGAGTCTCTGAACGGCTACTGTTTTACGTGCTTCGAGTTGCTTGTTGAAGTTGACCGGCTTTGTAATGCTGTTGTAGATGGCGTAAACCAAGCCGACGATAGCGACCAGAAGAACAACTTCGACGATAATCTTTACTGACTTTTTCATTTTATGTGTTTTTGTTTACTTTCAAAACCCCACAAAGTTATGAAAATGATTTATCAAATGCAATATTCTTACTAAATTTGCAGCATTATAGAGAATGACCATGAAACAGTTCCCGGCAGATGAAATATTGCGTCTGGACGCTCTCCTGCGCGGTGCCGAGTCCGTTGCAATCATTACGCACACCCACCCGGACGGCGATGCCCTGGGCAGTACCACCGCACTCTGGCATTTCCTGACCGCCACGCTTGGCAAGAAAGCACGCATCCTGGTGCCGGATGCCATCGCTTCTAATCTGCAATTCATCGTTGCGGAAAATTCGCTGCTCGACGTTTCCGCCGATCCGTCGGGGGCGGCGGCCTTCATCGAGGCGGCAGACCTTGTCGTCTGCCTCGATCTCAACGTGCTCTCACGTTCCGCCGGAGCAGAAGCCCTTGTGCGTTCATCAAAGGCCCGGAGAGTGCTGATAGACCACCATCTGTCACCTGCGGTAGAAGACTTTGACCTTGTCTTTTCGGAAACTGAGATTTCGTCGGCCAGCGAACTGCTCCATTACATTCTCCTCGCACTCCCGGACGTCGGGACCGTTGACGGCATCCCTGCTGAAGCGCGCCGTGCGCTTATGGTCGGAATGACCACCGACACGAACAATTTTGCAAATTCCGTGTTCCCGACGACATTGGCTATGGCGTCATCGCTGCTTGCCGCCGGCGTTGACCGCGACGATATCCTGGCCAATCTGTACAACAGATACGGCGAGAACCGTTTCCGTGCTATGGGGGCTGTCCTTTCCGACCTTATGCGCATCACCCCGGACGGTGTCGCGTACTTCATAATGGATTCCGCTTTCCTAAGAAAATATGAAATTTGTGAAGGAGATACGGAAGGTTTTGTAAATTTGCCGCTTGGAATCGACCGTGTCAAGATTTCCATCTTCCTCAAGGAGGATGACGGTTTTTATCGCACGTCGATCCGTTCCAAGAAGGGATGGTCCGCGAATATGCTGGCCCGCGGACATTTCAACGGAGGCGGGCACGAGTGCGCTGCGGGAGGTCGGCTTTACTGGCCGGAGGACATAGCCGGGCCGGAAGAGGCGGCCGGGTATATTGAAACAGTTACGGCACGGTTTATGCGTAACCGGAAGCCTGAAATATAATGAACAGAGAATGAAAAAATCAGTATTCTGGCTTGCTGCGGCAGCTATCATCCTCAGCGGATGCGCCAAGGGAGTCAAGACAGGCATCAACGATGCGGCAAAAAGATACATAGAGGCATACGTCCAGACCTATTACCCTGCGGCCAAAGCCACGGCCCTGGGCTCGTATATCATCGATTCCAAGACCGGCAGCGGTCCCGCTGCAGGCGATGCCGGCATCTATCCGTACCTGTATGTGGAATATTCGGTGTGGGATCTCGACGGTCAGCTGGTCTATTCTACCGATATGGATCTGATGAAGAAGACCGGGCTTTACAGCGCATCCTCCTTCTGTGGCCCTACAATGTGGTTCAGGTCCGGTGACAACCTTATGGTCGGCCTTGAAGAGATAGTCTCCTCGATGAATGAAGGCGGAGAGGTGACAGCCCTCGTCCCCGGATGGCTTGCGACGAAGACCAGATACAAGACGGCGAAGGAATATGTCGACAACGTCGAGGCGTCCTCCTCGACGGCAATCTATAACATCAGACTGGTCAGCAGGATAGATGATGTCGCAAAATGGCAGGTCGACAGCATCGGGCGATATCTGTCACACAATTTCCCGTCAAAGAGTGTCTCGGATTCGTCTGCCAACGGACTTTATATCATCCCTGTCGACACTCCTTCGCAGGAGAAAATCCCTATGGACACGACATTCTACGTGAACTACATCGGAAGGCTTCTTGACGGAACCGTCTTCGATACCAACATCAAGGATACGGCAAAGGTGTACGGCATCTATTCCGCATCTAAGACATACGATCCGACTGTGGCGAAGGTTTCAAAATCAGCCGACAACGAAAATGAGACGACCGTGACCTTCGGCGGCGGTACGACTATCTCGGGATTTGCGTTTGCCCTCAAGACGCTTCGAAAAAAAGAGAAGATCACCACTATCTTCAGTTCCAACCACGGATACGGTGCCAACGGCACTGGTTCCATACCGGCTTTTTCGCCATTGAGATTCGACATAGAGGCAGTGGAAAAGAAATAGTGGCGATATGGCTGTAATCGGATTAGCTCCCACAGAACTCGGAACACAAAAAATCAGCAGGCTCCTGAAGAAGTATGCAGTCCCCGGCATTATCGCCCAGACTGCCGCTTCTTTGTACAATATGGTCGACAGCATATATATCGGCCATATCCCCGGGGTCGGGTCTTCGGCTATCAGCGGCCTTGCCGTGACTTTCCCGCTGATGAATCTTTCCATCGCCATAGGCACGCTCGTTGGCGTGGGTGCGATGACGCTCATTTCGGTATTGCTTGGCCAGAAGAACTACGACGCGGCCCAGAAAGTGCTTTCCAACGTGCTTTCGATGAACGTTGCGATCGGTATTCTCTTCTCTGTCGTCACACTTGCCTTCCTTGACCCTATCCTGCGCTTCTTCGGTGCCAGCGACGTCACGCTGCCTTTCGCCAGGGACTATATGGTCATCATCCTTGTCGGTAACGCCTTCACGCACCTGTATCACGGTTTCAACGGCGTGATACGCTGCTCGGGGCACCCTAGGACAGCGATGGGCCTGACTCTCTTCACCGTCATATCCAACGCCATTCTTGACCCTGTGTTCATCTTTGCACTGGATATGGGCATCAGGGGCGCCGCCCTTGCCACCGTGCTCTGCCAGATGCTGGCACTCGTCTATTCGCTGCGCTTCCTTGCCGACAAGAATCGTTTCCTGCATTTCCCAAGGCCTCTGTTCCAGTTCGACTGGAAAATCGCCAAGAAATCACTTGCCATCGGCATCGGTCCTTTCCTGATGAATTCCGCCGCCTGCCTCGTGGCCCTCTTCATAAACCAGCAGCTCGGCAAATACGGAGGAGACCTTGCAATCGGTGCATACGGTATCAATAACCGCCTCACGATGCTCTTCGTGATGATATGTATGGGCTTCAACCAGGGACTGCAGCCTATCGCGGGCTACAATTACGGTGCCCGCCAGTACAAGAGGGTGAAGGAGATATTCTTCCTCACGGCCAAATGGGAGATCCTTGTGACATTCATCTGCTTTCTAGTCGCCGAAATGATCCCGCGTACGGCGGTGAGCCTGTTTACAAACGACCCTCAGATGGTGGACCTCGCGGCCCACGGGCTCAGGATAATGAACTGCGGTTTTGCCCTGACAGGCTTCGGTATGGTCTCGTCCAATTTCTTCCAGTGCCTTGGAATGGTCCGCAAGTCTATCTTCCTGTCACTCACGAGGCAGTTGCTGTTCCTTCTCCCCGTTCTCTACACACTGCCGATCTTCTTCGGCCAGAGCGGAGTGTGGTGGAGTTTCCCTATTTCCGATACTCTCAATGTCATCGTTTCGGCGATACTCATAATCAATATTTTCCGTAAATTTGACAAGCTCGAGGAGGGTGGCGACGCCAGCATCCTCGGCGGTGCCATTCAATGATCTGTTATGGACAAACGAATAATCATCAACGTAGGAAGGCAGTTCGGAAGCGGGGGAAAGAGTGTGGCCGTCAGCCTTGGAGCAAAACTTGGAATAAAGGTTTATGACGATGAGCTGCTCTCCGCCGCCGCGGAGCAGAGCGGTTTCAGCCCGGACCTTTTCGTCAGGAGCGACGAGAAGAAGCACAATTTCAGTATGGCAAGCCTGTTCAGCTCGAACAGGTTCTCCGGTCCGTTCACACAGAGCGGCATCAGCGAGAGCTCACTTTTCAAGATACAGAGCGACGTTATCCGTGACATCGCGTCCAAGGGTGATGCGATATTTGTAGGCCGAGCTTCGGACTATGTGCTCCGCGATATGAACTGTCTCGACGTATTCATCTGCGCTCCTGTCGAGGACCGCAGGAAGAGAATCTCCGAAAGACTCGGCATAACCGAAGATGAAGCGGGAAGGCTTATCGAGAAGAACGACAAGGCCAGGGCGGAGTACTACAACTTCTTTACCTTCGGCCATTGGGGGAAGGCATCGAATTATGACCTCTGCATAGATTCCTCCATACTTGGAATCGAAGGGACGGCGGATTATATCATTGATTTTCTGAGGAGGAAGTAGGATGTATTCATTCATCATCAGCATAGTGGCCCTGGTTTTGGGCTACATTTTTTATGGACGCTTCGTTGAAAAGGTCTTCGGCCCCAACCCACGCAGAATCACACCGGCGATAGCCAAGGAAGACGGCGTGGATTTCGTCCCAATGCCGGCCTGGAAGGTCTATATGATCCAGTTCCTGAACATAGCCGGGACCGGTCCTATCTTCGGTGCCATAATGGGTGCCAAGTTCGGACCGTCCTGCTATCTGTGGATTGTTTTCGGATGCATCTTCGCAGGTGCTGTGCACGATTATCTGAGCGGTATGCTGTCGCTCCGCTATCTTGGTGCCTCGCTGCCCGAGATGCTCGGCCACTATATAGGTGACAGGATGAGGGTGTTCCTTTCCTTCTTCCTTGCCGTGTTTATGATATTGGTGGGTGCTGTCTTTGTTTACAGCCCGGCATTGATTCTCGGCGACCTGGCAGGTGTCTTCAGCACGGAGAGCGCTTCGTCAATGTTCTGGATATTCATCATCTTCGCCTATTACATTATCGCGACCCTTCTGCCTGTCGACAAGATCATAGGCAGGATATATCCCGTTTTTGCCGTTGCACTTATCTTTATGGCGTTGGCGATGATGGCTTGCCTGTTTGCCAAATGGCCGTCCATCCCTGAATTCTGGGAAGGGCTTCAGAACAGGGGACCGTCGGTGGGAGTCGAGGGGCAGAGCATCTTCCCGTGCCTCTTCATAACGGTGGCTTGCGGTGCTGTAAGCGGCTTCCACGCCACACAGAGCCCGATTATGGCCCGTTGTATCAAAAATGAAAAATACGGGCGCCCGATTTTCTACGGGTCAATGATCACCGAAGGAATCATCGCTCTCATATGGGCTGCCGTCAGCTCCTATTTCTTCTTTGACGGAGGTATGGCGGAGTGCGGTGCGACCGGCGCCCAGGCTCCTGAAGTCGTCACTTCCGTAGCGAAGTCCTGGCTCGGCGTATTCGGCGGCATCCTTGCAATCCTCGGAGTTGTCGCCGCCCCTATAACCAGCGGCGATACGGCATTCCGCAGTGCGCGAATCATTCTTGCCGACTATTTCAAGCTTGACCAGAGGAAGAAGGCCAACCGGCTTTATGTAAGTATCCCGCTCTTTGCAGGCGCAGCATTGCTGCTGTGGTTCAACATAGCCGATGAAAACGGATTCAACATTATCTGGCGATATTTCGGATGGATGAACCAGACCCTGTCCTGCTTCACTCTATGGGCGCTTACCGTATGGCTCACAAGGCACTCCAAGAAACCGTACTACCTGGTGTCACTGATACCTGCGGCTTTTATGACCTCGGTATGCGTGACATACATCTGCATTGACAGGATAGGATTCCATATTCCTGCTGTCTGCACGCCGTACATAGCCGCAGCGGTGTTCGCCGTCGGAATCGCCGTCGGAATCCGTATTATGAACAAGAACAGGGACGTTTACGAAACGCTCTACATCAACGACTAAAGGCCTTTGGCCTTGCCTTCGTCCCATATCGCATCCATCTCAGCCAGTGTAAGGTCCGTGAGGTGGATGCCTTTTTTAAGGGTGTTCTCCTCCAGATAGGTGAAGCGGCGGCGGAACTTGCTGCAGGTGCTGCTGAGCGCAACTTCCGGATCGATGCCGTAGAGGCGCGCGGCATTGATTGCGGCGAACATCAGGTCGCCGAATTCTTCCGTCATATGGGCCCGGTCATTTTCCTCACAGGCTTCCTCCGCTTCCCTCAGCTCTTCGTGGACCTTGTCCCATACATCCTCGCGCTTTTCCCAGTCGAATCCGCATCCCCGCGCCTTTTCCTGCATCGAAAGCGCCTTGAGAACGGCCGGCATAGAATCCGGGATGCCGGACATCACGGTCTTGTTGCCGTCCTTTTCCCTGGCTTTCACGAGTTCCCAGGTGTCGGCGATCTCCTTTGCCGACGGAGCCTCCCCGTCTGGGACAAGCGACCCGTCAGGACGGAACACGTGAGGGTGGCGGAATACCATCTTGTCGCATATCTTGCCGATGCAGTCCGCTATGTCGAAAGAACCTTCTTCTTCGCCGATGCACGCGTAGAAAACCATATGATAAAGCAGGTCGCCTATTTCCTTTGCGATGCCGGGGCGGTTGCCCTTCATTATTTCGTCGCTGAGTTCATAGACTTCCTCTTCAGTCATCGGGCGTATCGATTCCATCGTCTGGCTGGCGTTCCAGGGGCATTTCGCGCGCAGGGCATCCATCGTGTCCAGCAGCCTGCCAAAGGCGGCGAGTTTCTCTTCTTTTGTGTGCATCGGGAATATTTCTTACATTTGTGTTCGCAAAAATAGCAAATAATTATGAAGCCTATCCATTTTGTTTCGGCAGGTGAAGCGGTAAGTCATATCCCTTCCCACTGTCACGTTCACCTCAGCAGCGTTGCAAGCGTCCCGCATTGTCTCATTCAGGCATTGTGCCGTCGTGCGGATGCCGGGGATGTCACTGACTTGCATTTTCATCATTTCCACACGGAGGGACCGGCCCCGTACAGCGAGCCGCGTTACGAAGGCATCTTCTTCGATCAGGGGTTCTTCATCGGCCCGAACGTGCGTCCGAATGTGAATGCCGGTTATGCCGACTATCTGCCCGTTCATCTTGGAGAGACCCCGAGGCTTTACCGCCGCGGCTTCATAAAACTCGGTGCCGCCCTTGTCAATGTCTCGATGCCGGATGCAGATGGTATGGTAAGTCTCGGCACGTCCGTCGACTGCTCCGTAGCCGCGATAGAGAATGCCGGACTGGTCATAGGCGTAGTGAATCCCAATGTGCCATATGCTCACGGCGACCTCGTGAGCCTCGACAGGTTTGACTATCTCGTCCAGGATGACGCCCCGCTCGTGACGGCGGCCTTCGCGGAACCGACTCCGACGGAGATCCTTATAGGAAAGAACTGCGCAGCCCTCGTCGAGGATGGTGACTGCATACAGATGGGTATTGGCGCCTTGCCGAATGCACTTGCCGCTCAGCTCGGAGGCCACAAGAACCTGGGTCTTCATACCGAAATGTTCGCCGACGGGCTTCTCAAACTTATCAAGGCCGGAGTCATCAACGGTGCAGCCAAGAAGATAGACACCGGCAAGGTCGTCGCTTCCTTCCTCCTCGGCTCGCAGGACGTGTACAGTTTCATCAACGACAATCCTGACGTCCTTATGAAGGACATCGAATATACCAATGACCCTTGGGTGATCTGCCGCAACCCTCATATGAAGGCGATCAATTCCGCCACGGAAGTCGATTTCACCGGGCAGGTAAGCGCCGACTCCATCGGTACCCGCATCTTCAGCGGCACCGGCGGGCAGCTTGAGTTCGTCAAGGGAGCAACTATGTCGGAGGGAGGAAAGTCCATCACTGCCTTCGCATCGCGCACGAACAAGGGAAAGAACAAGATCGTGGCCGAAATCAATCCCGGCGGCGGTATCGTGACCCCTCGTGCCGACGCCCACTGGATCGTGACCGAATACGGAGCGGTCGACCTGTATGGCAAGAGTCTTCAGGAGCGTGCAAAACTCCTCATCTCCATTGCCCATCCGGACGACCGTGAGATGCTTGACCGTCAGGCGTTCGAGCGCTTCGGCCCTCATTATCACAACTTCTCAATCTGACGGAGCGGACCAGACCGTTATGTTCGGACTTGAGGAACTTGGCCTGCTGGGCCTTTTTATCGGCACTTTCCTGGCCGCGACGGTCGTGCCCTTCAGTTCGGATGCTTTGTATATTGCAGTCCTTCTTGCCACGAAGGAGCCTGTGCCGTGCCTCGTGCTCGGCTCGTTGGGTAACTGGCTCGGAGGTGTTACGACGTATTATCTTGGCCGTGTTGCCAGGTGGGAGTGGATAGAGAAGACATTCAAGGTCAAGAAGGAAACGCTTGAAAAGCAGAAACGTCTGATTGACAAATACGGGGTGTGGGTGGCCCTGTTGACCTGGATACCCTTTGTCGGAGACGTGATCGCCATAGCCCTTGGCTTCTACAGGGCCCCTGCAGGCTGGTCGCTGCTTCTTATGCTCGTGGGCAAGCTCGGGCGGTTTGCAATATGGACGTTCATACTGATGTAGGTGATTGATATGGAAAAATGGCAGGAAAGGACAGAAATGCTTCTGGGCGCGGAAGGCGTTGCCAAGCTGGCCGGTGCGAGGGTTGTCGTCGTCGGAGTCGGCGGTGTGGGCGCCGCTGCCGCCGAAATGCTTGCCCGCGCAGGCGTGGGACATCTTGTCCTCATCGATTCCGACACATTCTCTGAAACCAATATCAACCGGCAGCTTCCCGCCCTGCATTCTACAGTCGGAAAGTCAAAGGTTGAAACCGTCAGGGCCCGCCTTCTCGATATAAACCCTTTCCTGGACATTCAGATAATCGAATCCTATCTCCACGAAGATTCCATCTCAGAAATATTCCAGTCTATCCCTGCGGAAACGCCTCTCTCCCACAGTAACCTTCCGCTTCGCTCCATCCCTCCCACTGTCTCCTGCGTCCCTTCGGAACTTGTATCCAGCGGGCCTCTCCCTCTGACGTGTCCGAGGGTGGACACGGGTTGTCTGTGGGAGAGAGGCGTTTCCGCAGGGATAGACTGCGTTGTTGATGCGATCGATACGTTGAGTCCGAAGATCGCGCTGATACAATATTGTCTGAAAAACGGGATAATGCTGGTCAGCTCGATGGGCAGCGGCGCCAAGCTGGATGCCACCAAGGTAAGGATCGCCGATATATCCAGGACGAAGATGTGCCCTCTTGCACATATGCTTCGCAAGCGTCTTCACCATCTTGGCATCACAACCGGCTTCCTGGCAGTGTACTCGGAAGAAGCCCCGCGGCGCGAATCGACGGTGATAGAAGAAAGCCGCAACAAGAAGTCCCAGGTTGGGACGATCTCATATCTGCCGACGGTGTTCGGCTGTGTCTGCGCACAGGCCGTGGTTTCCTACATTGTGGGAATCGAAGGAAATTGCTAAATTTGCAGAATTGTAATAAAGACTATTTATGGCAGATACATCTCTCCTCGACAAGGTCCTTGCGCTTCAGGACAAATTCCAGGCGCTCCAGGATCAGCTCGCAAGCCCCGACGTGATGTCGGATATGAAGAAATTTGTCCAGCTCAACAAGGACTACAAGGAACTTGAGCCTATCATTGCAGCAGGACTCGAGTATAAGAAGGTTATGGACAATATCGCTTCCGCCAAGGAGGTTCTCGCCACTGAAAAGGACGAGGAGCTCCGTGATATGGCAAAGGAGGAGATTTCAGAACTGGAGGGCAGGATCCCTGCAATGGAGCAGAACATCAAGCTCCTTCTCATTCCGGCCGATCCGGATGACTCCAAGAATGCAATGGTTGAAATCCGCGGCGGTACCGGCGGTGACGAAGCTGCCATCTTTGCAGGTGACCTGTTCCGTATGTACCAGCATTTTGCCGAATCACGCGGCTGGAAACTTGAGATTACGGATCAGGCTCCGGGCACATCCGGAGGCTACAAGCAGATAGTGTTCAAACTTTCCGGCAATGACGGTGTCTATGGTGTGATGAAATATGAGTCCGGAGTGCACCGTGTCCAGCGCGTGCCTCAGACCGAGACCCAGGGCCGTATCCAGACTTCGGCCGCATCCGTCGCCGTATTCCCTGAAGCCGGCGAATTTGACGTTGACCTCAGCTGGGACGACATCCGTCTCGATCTCTTCTGCTCGTCAGGCCCGGGCGGCCAGGGAGTGAACACCACTTATTCCGCAGTCCGCCTCACCCATATTCCTTCGGGACTTGTGGTACAGTGTCAGGAAGAGCGCTCCCAGCTCAAGAACAAGGACCGTGCATTCGAAGAACTCCGTACCCGTCTGTACAACCTCGAGCATCAGAAATATCTGGACGGCATTGCCGCAAAGCGCAAAACAATGGTTTCAACCGGCGACCGTTCTGCCAAGATACGCACCTACAATTACCCTCAGGGGCGTGTGACCGATCATCGCATCAACTGGTCGATGTACAACCTTCCGGTGTTTATGGACGGTGATATCCAGGAATGCATCGAACAGCTCCAGATTGCCGAGAATGCGGAGCGTCTCAAGGAGGCCGGTGAATAAACATTCTGCAACCTTTTTCTCAATTCATATGAAAAGACTATTGACAGTATTCGTCATCATTTTGACACTTGGCCTTCAGGCAGCTTCTGCCCAAGGCGAAAATTGGAAATCCAATGACCTTTCACTTGGTTATGGCTATTTCACCTTCCCACAAATCGCTCTCACGAGCACGAGCCTCATCAGTTCAGCTATTCCTGACGTTTCCAACGTTTCCTTCAAAGTCGATAAGATTTCCCTGAAAAGTACGGGATCAATCAATTTTGAGTACAACCATCGCTTTACAAAGGTGTTCTCCCTCGGTCTCGCTGCCGCTTATGAGAAAGGTGACGCACATATCGACGGTACCGGTTCCGCTTTCGGACAGTCAGCGGGCGGCACTGCCGATTTCAGTATGCAGACGCTCTCAGCTATGTTGAATTTTAGATTTTTCTGGTTCAACAGGCCTCACGTTTCAATGTATTCCAAAATTGCCGGAGGCGTTTCATTCGTTATTGATCCGACTGTCTCATCGACTGCGACCGAAGTTAAGGATGAAATGGACGAGGTGTTCTCTGCGATACCCGTGCTGCCTGCAATTCAGGTGTCACCTGTATGTATAGATTTCGGCGGCGAAGCCTTGAGAGGCTACGTCGAGTTTGGTATCGGTACCCAGGGCAGTATGCTGGGCGGTCTGAGATACCGTTTCTAGAAATTATATCTTCCTGAAGGCGAGGCAGGCATTGTGCCCGCCGAAACCGAAAGAAGTACAGAGGCCGAGGGAAACTTCGGCCTTTATCGCGTTGTTAGGGGTGTAGTCAAGGTCGCATTCCGGGTCCGGAGTGTCGAGGTTTATGGTAGGAGGAATGATGCCCTCACGCAAGGTCAATATGGTTGCGATGGACTCCACGGCTCCTGCAGCACCGAACATATGTCCGTGCATGGACTTTGTGGAGCTGATGTGGCACTTGTATGCGAAGTCGCCGAAGGCGAGTTTGTAAGCCTGCGTCTCCGTGGTGTCGTTGAGACGGGTGCCAGTGCCGTGGGCGTTGATATAAATGCTGTCGGATTCTGTGAACCCTGCTTCTTTCAGAGCGATGCCGATGCATTCCGCCTGGGTGGAGGCGTCGGGCCGTGGTGCTGTGGCGTGGTAAGCGTCACAGGTGCTGCCGTAGCCGACGACTTCGGCGTAGATCTTTGCCCCACGGGCGATGGCGTGCTCATATTCTTCGAGGATGAGTATTCCGGAACCGTTCGCCATTACGAATCCGCCCCGGTTGAGGTTGAATGGGAGGGAGGCGTGCTTCGGATCGTTTTCGCGGGTGAGAGCTTTGGCGTTTGCGAAGCCGGAGATGCCCATAGGTATCGTGCAGTTGTCGGCGCCGCCTGCGATTATGGCGTCGGCATAACCGTGCCTGATTGCCCGGTAAGCTTCACCTATGGAGTGCGTGGAGGTTGCGCAGGCGGTCACGATGTCGATACAGGAACCCTTGGCGCCGAACTTGATTGCAATCTGGCCGGCTGCCATATCGCTGATCATTGCCGGTACGAACATAGGAGAGACCCACTGTCCGCTCGGATCGTCCGCCATCTTGAGCACTTCGCGTTCGATGGTGTTGAATCCTCCGATTCCCGAACCCACGTACGTTGCGAGACGTAACGGGTCGATGTTCTCTCCGGATACGAGGCCGGAATCATTCATCGCCTGCCAGGCTGAGGCCATTCCGTAAATGGTGAACAGATCCCATTTCCGGAGGAACGGGCGGTCCATTCCATAATCTTCGGGATTGAAATCGTGAATCATTCCGCCGATTTTCACGGCAAGTTTCTCGACAGGGAAATCGGTGATATAATCGATTCCGCAGACTCCGTCCGTCAGATTCTTCCAGAAGGTGCTGACATCGTTTCCGATACAGGAAAGAACGCCAAGACCTGTTACTACTACTCGTTTGTCCATAGATAAGCAATCATACAATTCACAAAGGTAATAAAAAATATAGTATATTTGTAATCATTTAAGAGCCGCCGCAATGTTCTCGATTTACGACCCGTTGCCGAAATATCTCACTGGAAAATACCAGCTTGTAGCCACGGTCACCTTCGTGGCCCTCTTCTCGCTGGTGTTCCTTTTGTGCAGCATTCCGTTCGCCCACAATGCCTGGTTCAAACTTGGCGAGAATCAGGTGTTCGGTTTTACGGTCGCCTTCTTCCTGATCGCCCTGGTGATTGTCATCCTCAGCAGGAGAATGCTCTATTCGATCAGGAATACCAAGTCTCTGACGTATCTTCATTACATCGTCTGGTGCGGCCTCGAGATTGTCGTCATCACGCTTCTTTACACGTTCTTCACGGTTGAAGGCGAGGAAATGGGGATCATCGACCTTGAAAACATGACCATCGGCGAGGTGTTCGGAGATGCTCTGCTTAACTGCCTCATCTCCCTGGGGGTCCCGTATATCATCGCGGCGCTGTATTTTGCCCTTGAAGACAAGAACAACACCATCCGCCTGATGAACCTTGGTGCGGCGGTTACCGATGTAAATCTGGAACCCCACGAGGAAAAGCGCATAACGCTCTTTGACAACAACGGCGTTCTCAAGTTCGCTATCAATATGGAAAACCTGTATTTCATCGAGTCGGACGACAATTATATCCAGGTCTGGTATCGTGACAGCGCAGGTGAGATGAAACAGTATATGCTCCGGTGTCGTCTCAAGACCATCGAAGACAGTTTTGCTGACAGCGACCTGGTCCGCTGTCACCGCAAGTATGTCGTCAATATGGGGAAGGTGAGCCTTCTGACCAGTGAAAAGGACGGCTACTACATTGACCTCGGAATAGAAGGTGTGAACCCGATTCCGATTACAAAAACATACGAGGCGGCAGTGCTCGCCAGATTCAATTCAAGATAGACTATGTGGCAAAGAGTACAGACACTTTACCTTTTCCTCTCAACGGCCCTGATGGCATCTCTCTTCTTCTGCGACAAGGCTGAGGGGATCACTTTCATCAAGTACATCCCATATCTGATCCTGCTGATCATCATCGTCCTTTTGGATTTCCTCGCGCTTACAACCTACAGGCACAGGATATTCCAGATGCGCACCGCAGTTTTTGCAGCCATCATGACAATCGCTCTCCAGGCCTGGCTTGTGGTGGACTTCCTCGCCACCTATCACGACGTCATGTTTCGTATTCCGGCCGTTTTCCCTATCGTCAGTGTTATATTGAACCTGCTGGCGGCAAGGAATATAATGGCTGATGAACTGATGGTCCGCAGCGCGTCCCGCCTGCGTCCTGCAACCAGAAACAAAAAGAAATAACCAAACAACCGCATAATTATGAGGATTCCCGAGTCAGAACTGATAATCAATTCAGATGGATCGATATTCCATCTTCACATCAAACCGGAACAGCTTGCCGACATCGTGATTCTTGCCGGTGATCCCGGCCGTATTGCATTCTTCAAGGAATTTATGACTGAGGTGGTGTGTGAGGGGGCTTCGCGTGAATTCGTGTGGGCGACAGGGCTCTACAACGACAAGCGCATCACCGTGCTTTCAACCGGTATCGGCTGCGACAACATCGATATCGTGATGACCGAGCTGGACGCTCTTGCCAACATCGACTTCGCCACCCGCGAGGTCAAGCCGGAGCACCGCCGTCTCACCATACTCCGTCTCGGCACCTGTGGCGCCATCCAGCCTGAAATCCCACTTGGCGGATTCATCTTCTCGCATATCTCCGTCGGATGTGACGGCCTCCTGAACTGGTACGAAAACCGTGACTCCATTGCGCTTCTCGACTTTGAAGAAGCCTTCAAGAAACACGTGAAATGGAACAGACGTCTGCCGGACCCGTATTTCGTCCGCGCCAGCGAGAATCTGATAAAGAAGTTCGAGGATTGTACCTATAAAGGTATGACCATTTCTGCGTCCGGCTTCTACGGTCCTCAGGGCCGCGTTGTCCGTCAGGGACTGGCTATGCCGGATATGCTCGAGGATTTCGAGTCATTCGAGTTCAAGGGTTACAAGATCACCAATTTCGAGATGGAAGGCTCGGCTCTTGCCGGGATGGCCGCAAAGCTCGGCCACGATGCCGGTACTGTATGTTGCGCCATTGCGCACCGTTACCTGAAGGACGCGAACACCGACTACAAGGCCCGTGTGAAGGAGCTTGTAGAACTCGTACTTGACAAGCTGGCCGCTTAGGCCGCTATTTTTCGTAGATCTTGGTATAGTCGGAAGACGCCCAGGCCGGAACTATGACGCTCTCGTCGCTGACAGTGGCGTCAATGTTTCGTTTAATACCTTTCATCACGTTGTTTTCCAAAAAGAGTATCTCTTCGGCCAGGTGGTGCGTTTGGGTGATGGAGATTTCGTGGAAATTGCCTTCGTGGCGCCATATCTGGTAGTTGCAGCCATTCTGCGCGAATATCTTTGCAAGTGCGTCGGAGCCGGCGAAACGCTGCTTCAGGAACGCGATCTGGCCGTAAGGGACCATCTTGTCGGCGGTGCCGTGGAACAGCAGGTGAGGGCAGGGCTCCTTCGGGTATTTGATGCTGCCCTCGCGGCTGAATATGGCTCCTGCAAAGGATATCACCCCGGAGTAGTTGAAGCCTTCGGGAAGGATGCCGGCGATTTCGTGCCCGTTGCATATCTCCCATTCGGCCTGGAGCGCGGTGATGGCCCCTGCAGAACTGCCGCTGACAACTATGCTGGAGACGTTGATGCCGAGCATCTCCGCATTCTCGACAATGAATTTCGTGGCTGTGAACAGATCCTCCACGGCTAACTGGATGGCGTCGTAGAGGAGGTTGGCCGATTTTGCGTTGATGCCCATTTCCGTGACACCCTGGAGTCCGAGGCGGTAGTCGATGGCAACCACGCTGTAACCCTCGTCGGCCAGGTATTGGAACCAGTTGGAATTGTAGCTTGATGAGCGGTTGCCTTCCTTGAAGCCGCCGCCGAATACGTATATGACCGTCGGCTTGCGGACGCCGTCGATCTCAGTGGTGCTGCCCGGCGCCGGGTCGTATACGTCGAGGTAAAGGTCTCCGGACTCGCGCTGGCAGTAGAGGTATGTTCCGGAAGGCTCGCCTGATGTCTGTGCAAGGCATACCGAAGCGGCGAGAATTGCAATGGTCGTAGAGATGATATGCTTCATCAGCTGAAAAATTGGTTGTTGTTGTTTTTGGATCCGAAAAGGTTCGACAGTTGTTCTCCCAGGGCGCCTGCGATGTCTTCGAATCTCGGAAGGGCTTCGGGCGTGGCCTCCGGGCTGGAAGCCGCGATGCGCTCTGACAGGGTTTGCGGGGTTATCTTGCTTGTAATCAGATAGTCGGATGTTGCATTGCCGCTCGTGCGGCTCAGAGCCAGCAGAAGATGCGTCGGCAGGACCTCTTCCGTCCCTGATTTGAGTGCCTCGAATGCCGATATGTTGAAGACGCCTCGTGCGCTGTTGCTCAACTTGATGCCGGATATTTCGTTGTATGGGATGGGGGTGTCTTCGAAAATGCGTGAGTCTATGAAGTTCTTCATCGCAGACAAACTCAGGCCCATCGCACTGAGCACGCGGCAGGCTTCGTTGTCGGCGTGCCGGAGGATGGCAAGCATAAGGTGGTCGGCCCCTATGCCGCGCCAGCCGGTGCGCATCGCTTCCTCGCGGGCGTACTCCGCGATGGTCATCACGTCATTTGAGAAACGTATCTTCATAGAAGAAATTATCTATACAAAAATAGCAAAATAATCGGAATTTTTGCTTAATTTTGCACGTTTATAAGAACAAGTATTCACGAGATATTTTTATATGGAAGAAGAAGCAAAGATCGGCTTTATCGAACCCGTTGAAATAGACCACGAGATGAGAACCGCCTACATCGATTATTCGATGTCGGTTATCGTTTCCAGAGCATTGCCGGATGCGCGTGACGGCCTCAAGCCTGTACAGCGCCGCGTTCTCTTCGGAATGCAGGGGCTCGGCCTGAATTACGGCGGGCAGACCAAGAAGTCGGCCCGTATCGTCGGCGAGGTGCTCGGCAAGTTCCATCCTCACGGCGACTCCAGCGTCTATGATGCGATGGCACGTCTCGCCCAGAACTGGAACCAGCGCTATCCGCTCGTATTCGGTCAGGGCAACTTCGGTTCTATGGACGGCGATCCTGTCGCAGCGATGCGATATACTGAAGCCAAACTTGAAAAGCTTGCGGAGGAGGTCCTCGGAGATCTCGACAAGAATACTGTCGATATGATGCTCAATTTCGATGACTCCATCGAAGAGCCTACCGTGCTTCCTACCAAGGCTCCACTCCTGCTTCTCAACGGCTCCAGCGGCATTGCCGTGGGTATGGCCACGAATATGGCGCCTCATAATCTCGGTGAATGCTGCGATGCGATATGCGCTTACATCGACAATCCTGACATCACGGTGGATGGCCTGATGGAATATATCAAAGGACCTGACTTCCCGACCGGAGGCATCATAATGGGCCGTCAGGGCATCATCGACGCATATATGACCGGCAGGGGCCGCGTCGTGATCCGCGCCAAGGCAGACATCGAAGAGTCTGAAAACGGCCGCGAGACCATTGTGGTCACCGAAGTTCCGTATATGGTCAACAAGGCCGAGATGCTTGCGCGCATCAGCGAGATGGTCCGTGACAAGAAGATTGAAGGCATTTCCGAAATACGAGAGCTTACCAACCGCGACGGCATCCGCATCGAATTCCTCGTCAAGAAGGAAGCCAATGCAAATGTTGTCCTCAACACTCTCTTCAAGTTTACTCCGCTGCAGAGCAGCTTTGCAATAAACAACGTTGCCCTCGTGAAAGGCCGTCCTCGTACACTCTCCCTCAAGGAAATGCTCGAGGTGTTCGTGGAATTCCGCCACGAGGTCGTCGTTCGCAGGACTAAGTTCGAGCTTGACAAGGCCCAGAAGCGCGCCCACATCCTCGAAGGCCTTCTCAAGGCAATCGACGTGATTGACGAAATCATAGCAATCATCAAGGTATCCAAGACCGTCGATGAGGCCAAGTCGACACTTATGAGTACCTTCGGCTTTGATGACATCCAGGCTGCTGCAATTGTCGAGATGCGCCTGCGCCAGCTCACGGGACTCGAAAAGGACAAGCTTCAGGCAGAATATTCCGATCTTGAGAAATTCATCGCCCGTTGCCTTGAGATTCTCGCCAGCGACCACGAGCAGCTCGAGATAGTCAAGCAGGAATGCCGTGACCTCAAGGAGAAGTTCGGCGACCCGCGCCGCTCCGAGATCACCCTCAGCGCCGAAGAATTCAACCCTGAGGATTTCTATGCCGATGAAGACGTCGTCATCACGATATCGCACCTCGGCTACATCAAGCGCACTCCGCTTGCTGAATTCCATACCCAGGCACGCGGCGGTGTGGGCAAGAAGGCCAGCGCGACACGCGACGAGGACTTCATCGAGCACATTTATGTTGCCAATATGCACTCGACTATGCTCTTCTTCACCGACAAGGGTATGTGTTACAGGCTCAAGGTGTTCGAACTTCCTGAAGGTTCGCGTACATCAAAGGGCCGCGCTGTGCAGAATCTCCTTTCAATCGAGTCCGAAGACTGCATAAAGACGTATCTCAATGCCAGGAGCATTGAAGACCAGGAATATACCGACAGCCACTTCGTAACCCTCATCACCAAGCGCGGTGTGATCAAGAAGACCAACCTGACTGAATATTCCAACAAGCGCAGCCGTAACAAGGGTATCATAGCAATCAATATCCGAGAGGGAGACGAACTGCTCGACGCCCTCCTCACCGACGGTACACACGAGATTATGATTGCCGCCCGCAACGGACGCTGCTGCCGCTTCAACGAGGAGGAGGTCCGTGCCCTCGGACGTAATTCCTCCGGTGTCCGCGGAATAAAAATCGACGATGACGACGAGGTCATCGGAGCTATTGCCTGTGATGTGAACACGGAGGATGCCGCAGCTCATACTGTATTGGTAGTCAGTGAGAACGGTTATGGCAAGCGTTCCGATACCGACGAGTACAGACTTACGTCGAGAGGCGCCAAGGGCGTGAAGACGATCAATATCACCGAAAAGACTGGCCCGCTTGTTGCAATAAAGAATGTGACGGAAGACAATGACCTTATGATCATAACCAAGTCCGGACTTACAATCCGTATGACTGTTGAGGACATCAGGGTCGCCGGCCGTGCAACCCAGGGCGTCAAGCTCATCAATATCCGCGAAGGAGATTCGATTGCAGCCGTATCGCCGGTGGCAAAGGCTGAAGAAGAGGAAGAAGCAATTGAGACCGTGACAGAATAAGATAATTATCAATAAACCAAAGAAAACATTATGAAAAGAATCTTTTTAGTTTTGGCTCTCGCCGCCTCTCTGCAGGTAGCTAACGCCCAGAACGCAAAGAGTGTTGCAGCTGCAAAGTCTGCACTTGAGAAAGCTGCAGCAGCGGCTGAAAACCCTAAGCAGAATACCAAGATGGCAACCTGGTTCAAGTATGGCCAGGCACTTCTTGATGCATATGCAGCACCTTCAGGAAACGTATGGGTGGGTATGACAGAGCAGGAGATGATGCTTCTCGGCGGCGCTGAAAAGCCGGCTACCGAAGAGCAGGTCATCCTCGACGGCCAGCCTATGCGCAAGCTCTCCTATTCAAACAAGAACGTTTTCGTCAACCAGGCCGGACAGGTCGCTCTGGTTCAGGTCATTTCCCCTATCGTTGCCGACGCTCTCGACAAGGCATTGGAGGCTTTCAAGAAGGCCAATGAGCTTGATCCGAGCGGTCAGAAGTCAAAGGAGATCAAGGAAGCTATCCAGAAGATCGGCACCAGCTACGTGGATGATGCATATACCGCATACACATTGCAGGACAATGCCCTTTCATCAAAGCTTTTTGAAAAGGCATTCGACGCTGTAGGTTCAGCCCCTCTCAGCCAGCTTGACACCAATACGCTCTACAACGCCGGCTTCACCGCTTTCAGGGGAAAGGATTATGCCCGAGCAAAGGAACTCTTCAAGAGATGCGCAGACTACAACTATGTTGGCGATATGGGCGACATCTATGCAAAGCTCTCAACCATAGCAAAGGAAGAAGGCAACCTCAGTGAAGCGAAGGGCTATCTTGAAACCGGTTTCCAGAAGTTCCCTCAGAGCCAGTCCATTCTCATCGGACTCATCAACTATTATCTTGAAAGCGGCGAAGATTCAAACCGACTCTTCGAGCTTCTGGACAATGCAAAGAAGAATGAGCCGAACAACCCGTCCCTCTACAATGTTGAAGGTGATATCCACAAGCAGCTCGGCCATATTGACGAGGCTATCGCCGCATATACCAGGTGCGGTGAGATCGATCCTAACTACGAACGCGGCTATATCGGTCTTGGAATCCTCTACTACGACAACGCCGTTGACATTCAGGAAAAGGCGAATGCTGAGCTTGATGACGCCAAGTACCGTGCATTGATGGCTGACTTCGAGACGAACCTCAAGGCTTGCATCGCTCCGTTCGAGAAGGCCTATGAAGTCGCCACCAGCGACAATATGAAGGCCGGTATTGCAGAGTATCTGAAGAATGCCTGCTTCCGTTTCCGCGAAGAAAGTCCCGAGTATCTTGAGAAATACAACAAGTATTCAGGAAAATAGTTAATCCTCGATACCTGTGGCGGCCTTGACGCGCCGCCAGGTGTCCATCATATTATCGAAATCTGAAGGGGTGAGCCAATCGTCACGGCGGTTGGCCCACTCTTTTACGTATATGGTTGCGTATGAGTCTGTCAGCATGCCCGGAAGGGTGCACCACATAAAGTCGAGCTGAGGTTCCAGCATTTTCTTTTCACCGGTGATGCTGTCGTGCACGAAACGCAGGGTTACGGCCAGTTCAAGGCGGCTGTTTATGATGCTCATATTCGATACGGCATTGCCCAGGGAATAGAATACGGGAACCCCTTTTATATGGGTGGTGTCCTGTACCACGTGAGGGTGGCCGCCGACCACCGCATCGGCGCCTTCGGCGACAAAGAACCTGGCCCATCGCTCCTGGGAGGCACTGTGTGAGAGCTGGTATTCGACACCCCAGTGGGGAATCGCGATGATGAAGTCCGCACCCTGCTTTCTCGCTCTTTCGAAAGCGTCGTGGACTTCGGCCTCCTTCAGGTTGTTGACGACCGGCCATTCGGCATCGGGGCCGAGATTGTTGCCGTAAGTACAGTTGATGATTGCCAGATTGATGCCGTGCCTGGAGAGCATCAAAGGGTAGTTGAGGTCGCGCCGGCTCTGGTCTGTGGCGCAACCGGTGTAACTGACGCCGAACCTTCCGGAGAGTTCGTCATATATGCCAAGAGTCCTGTCAAGACCCTTGCAGCCCTTGTCCAGGACGTGGTTGTTTGCTGTCAGGAACACGTCGCATCCGCAGTCGTCCGCCATATAGTCCGCAATGTATTCGGGGCTGGAAAAGGCGGGGTAGCCGGTGTATGGCGGGCCTGCAAGCGTCAATTCCATATTGGCGATGAAAATGTCGGCCTTGCGCATATGGCCGGCAACATTTTTGAAGAATAGCCTGTGGTCGCGGGAGAATTGCTTGGAGTGCATCATCACGTCGCCGATAATGTAGACCGAGACTGTGTCTGGAGTGTTCTTTATCGGTTTCGGGAATGGGACGCGATAGTTCTCGGACGGCCACTGGGCCAAGGCCTTCGGGCAGAAAGCCAGAAGAAGAAGTGCCAGTATGGAAAATGACTTGCGCATTATCGACTGCAAATATAAAACTTTTATTAAATTTGCATTTCTATGAAGAAGGCTCTTGCAATACTTGTTTTCGCGTTTGCGGTTACCCTTGTAACCGGGTGTGATTTCCTGCGCTCGATCATAGGCCGTCCGACTTCGGACCAGATCGAGGCGAAGAGGGTGCTTATCGAAAAGGCGGAATGCGCCAGGCAGTCGATTATCGATTCCCTGAAATCAATTCAGCAGAAAAGCACGGCCGATTCTCTTGCCGTGCTTGATTCGCTCGCAAGACTCAACAGCACGATACGCGAAGGCCGCCAGGTCTCCGAAGAAGTCAAGAGTGCTCTTGGCAGCCGCTACTTCATCATCATCGGCTCGTTCTACTCCAAGGAAAATGCAGACAGGCTTTGTACTGCTGCCAGAAGCAAAGGGTACAGTGCCACTCTCATCAACTACAAGAACGGCTTTACGGCGGTGGGCTTGAACCCTTCCGACAAACTGGTGGACATCTATGAGTCGCTGGTCAATATCAGACAGGAGAAATTCTGCCCTGCAGACGTCTGGATTCTTGACATTGAATGATAACTATGAAGCGTATTCTTCTTCTGCCTCTCCTTCTTCTGGCAGCCTTTCAGGCTCAGGCGCAGTACAAGGATGACAGCTACCTTGACCTCTTTGAAAGCGAGACCGTGACCCGCTTGAGGGAGCACGTAGGGTTCCTTTCGTCTGCCGCGCTGGAAGGGCGCAAGGCCGGTTCCGAGGGAGAACGCGAAGCTGCGATTTATGTCACGGATGCGCTCAAAGCCTGCGGTGTGGATGTGCTGTCGGGTTCAGAAGGGGATTTCTTCGGAATGAAACAGCCGTCAGGGGATACGCTCACATCCCGCAATGTCATCGGCTACATCCCCGGGTACGATAAAAATCAGAAAAACAGGTACATCGTCATAGGCGCCCGCCTTGACAATCTCGGAACAGGCCGGACCACGGTCGATGGCGAGACTGTCGAACACACATATTTCGGTGCCAACGGCAATGCTTCCGGTCTGGCAATGCTCATCGAGCTCGGCCGCCGTCTCGCTACGAACCAGGTGCTGCTCAAGAGATCGGTGCTTCTCATCGCGTTCGGTTCATCCCTGGAGATGAACGCCGGCTCCTGGTATTTCCTCAACCGCTCTTTCGATGATGCAGGGAACATAGATGCGATGATCAACCTTGATATGCTTGGAACTGCTTCCAACGGTTTTTATGCCTACACTGCATCTAACGCAGAACTCAACAACGTCATAGACGCAATGAAGGGTACCCTGCAGCCGATCCATCCGCAAGTGGTGGCCAAGGAGCCTGTGATGTCAGACCACAGGAGCTTTTATGACAAGGAGATACCTTCGGTGTTTTTTACCACAGGGATGTATCCGGAGTACAACAGCAGCAAGGATACCGCTTCCATCATCCAGTATGAGGATATGGAGCGAGAGATGGAATATATCTATAATCTGGCGCTCGAGCTGGTCAACGGCCGCAAGCTTGCCTTCAGGCCTGAGGAAATCCTTGAGAAGAGGCTTTTCGACAGGGATGTCGTGCCGTGGCACGAGTGTGACACCAAGCCTTTGTTCCTGGGCTCCCCGGATCCTAAGACCTTCCTCTCCAGATGGGTGTACGTTTACTTGAAATATCCGGAGGATGCGCTGCGTGAAGGCATACAGGGCAGTGTTCAGGTTGACTTTGTCATAGATGAGAAAGGAAAGGTCTGCAACGCCAGAGTCTCCCGGGGAGTCGATCCTGACCTGGATGAAGAGGCTCTCCGCATCGTGAACGCTTCACCTGACTGGAAGCCTGCCAAGGTCCGCGGTCAGAAAGTCAAGTGCTCGTTGTCGATATACGTGGAATTCAGATTGGAAAAAAGAAAAAACAAGAGATAAAATGGAATACGATTTTAAATCTATCGAAAGCAAGTGGCAGGAGTATTGGGCTTCGCACAAGACATTCAAAGTTAAGGAGGATGCTTCCAAACCGAAGTATTATGTGCTGGATATGTTCCCGTATCCGTCCGGCGCAGGTCTTCACGTAGGCCACCCTCTCGGCTACATTGCCAGCGATATCTATTCGCGGTACAAGCGCCTCAAGGGGTTCAATGTGCTGCATCCTATGGGTTATGACGCATTCGGTCTCCCTGCCGAGCAGTATGCCATCCAGACAGGCCAGCATCCTGAAGTCACGACCACGACGAATATCAACCGTTACCGTCAGCAACTCGACCGCATAGGTTTCTCATACGATTGGGAGAGGGAAGTGCGCACCTGCGACCCTGATTTCTACAAATGGACGCAGTGGGCGTTCCTGAAGATGTTCGACAGCTGGTATGACCCTGCACAGGACAAGGCCCGCCCTATCAGTGAGCTTGTCGCCCGTTTTGAGACCGAGGGTTACGAGGACGTCACCCCTGCAGTCTGGAAGGCTGCATCCGAGAAGGAGAAATCAGACATTCTCATGCGATACCGCATCGCTTACCAGGGTGAGACGTCGGTCAACTGGTGCGAGGGCCTTGGTACCGTCCTCGCCAACGACGAGGTCAAGGACGGTCTCAGCGTCCGCGGCGGTTTCCCTGTGGAACAGAAGAAGATGACGCAGTGGCAGCTGCGCGTGTCTGCATATGCCGGACGCCTGCTGGACAGCCTTGAGAAGCTGGACTGGACCGATTCCCTCAAGGAGATGCAGCGCAACTGGATAGGCCGGTCAGAAGGCACGGAAATGGTCTTCAATACCATTTGTGGCGACAAGGAGATGCCTGTCACCATATTCACTACCCGCGTTGACACGATTTACGGTGTGACCTTTATGGTTCTCGCCCCTGAAAGCGACCTCGTCGGACAACTCACGACCCCGGAACAGAAGGAAGAGGTTGAGAACTACCTCAAATATGTCAAGACAAAGACTGAGCGTGAGCGTATCGCCGAGACAAAGACCGTTACGGGCGTGTTCTCCGGCTCATACGGCATCAACCCCGTAACCGGGGAGAAAGTCCCTGTATGGATATCCGAATACGTGCTTGCCGGGTACGGCACCGGCGCCATTATGGCAGTTCCTGCGCACGACAGCCGCGACTATGCTTTCGCAAAGAAATTCGGTCTTCCTATCGTGCCTATCATTGAGGGTTGCGACGTGTCCGAGGAGAGTTTTGACGCCAAGGAAGGCAGGATGTGCAACTCCGGTTTCCTGAACGGACTTGAGGTGAAACAGGCCATCGAAGCCGCGAAAGATTATGTAGAGGCGAAGGGCCTGGGCCGCCGCAAGACGAACTATCGTCTCCGCGATGCCATCTTCTCGCGTCAGCGCTACTGGGGCGAGCCGTTCCCGATCTACTACAAGGACGGTATTCCGTGCCCGGTCGATGAGAAGGACCTCCCTCTCACGCTTCCTGAAATAGATTCCTACAAGCCTACCGGTGAAGCTCCGCTTGCACGGGCAAAAGATTGGACCTACAAGGGATACCCGCTGGAGACCAGCACTATGCCGGGCTTTGCAGGATCCTCTGCCTATTATCTCCGTTATATGGACAATCATAACGGCGAGGCGCTTGTCAGCAGGAATGCCGACGAATACTGGCGCGACGTCGATCTCTACATCGGTGGTACCGAACACGCAACAGGTCACCTCATCTACTCGCGTTTTTGGAACAAGTTCCTCTTCGACCTCGGTTACGTATGCGAAGACGAGCCGTTCCGCAAGCTTATCAACCAGGGTATGATCCAGGGCCGTTCAAACTTCGTCTATCGCATTGTAGGCACCAACAAGTTCGTTTCCTGCGGTCTCAAGAAAGATTACGACACCACAGAGATACACGTCGACATCAACATAGTCCGCAACGACAAGCTTGACCTCGAAGCGTTCAAGGCCTGGAGGCCGGAATTCGCCGATGCTGAGTTCATACTTGAAAATGGCGAATACGTCTGCGGATGGGCTGTCGAGAAGATGAGCAAGAGTATGTTCAACGTAGTCAATCCTGACGTAATCTGCGACACTTACGGAGCTGATACCCTCCGCCTCTACGAGATGTTCCTCGGCCCTCTCGAGCAGAGCAAGCCGTGGGATACCAAGGGCATTGACGGCGTGAACCGTTTCCTCAAGAAATTCTGGAGACTGTTCTGGGATAGGGAAGAATGGATCGTGACGGACGAAAAGGCTTCGGCCGAGGAATTGAAGGTCCTGCACAAGCTCATCGGCAAGGAACAGGCCGATATCGAGAACTTCTCCTACAATACCACGATCAGTGCGTTTATGATAGCCGTCAACGACCTCACGGCGGTCGGATGTTCCAAGAAAGAAATCCTTGAACCGCTGGTGGTCCTCCTGTCTCCGTTCGCTCCTCACATTGCTGAAGAACTTTGGCACAGGCTCGGTCACGAAGATAGCGTAACCTACGCCGGTTTCCCTGAATTCAATGCTGCATATGCGGCAGAAGACAATGTCACATACCCGGTGCAGTTCAATGGCAAGATGCGCTTCACCATCGATATGCCTAAGAGCGCGTCGCCGGCCGATGTCGAAGCTGCCGCACGTGCCCACGAGCAGACTCCTAAATACGTTGAGGGCAAGAATATAGTCAAGGTCATCGTCGTTCCCGGCAGAATCATCAATATTGTACTCAAGTAATGTTGACTTCAAAAGTCGGTAAACTCATAAAGGATTACCTGATACTCACCCTGGCCTGTTTCATTTTCGGCCTCGCGTGGGAGGGCTTTATGATTCCTAACGGAATGTCCGCCGGCGGGATGATGGGTCTTTGCACCGTGATTCAATATGCCACGGGCGGATTCATCCAGGCTCAGTATTCTTATTTTGTCCTCAATGCATTGCTCGTGATCATCGCCGTGGTCGCAATGGGCATTGGTTTCGGGTTCAAAACCATATACTGCATCGTGATGTCGTCTGTCGCGATGGGGGTGCTTGAGAGTGTGTCGGCCCTTCACTGCGTCGACGGATCATTCTTCTTCGTGCAGGAAACTTTGCTTATCCCTATAATCGCGGGTGTGCTTGAAGCTACGGGAATAGGCCTTGTGCTCCGTTTCGGGGGTAGTACCGGAGGGACGGATATCGTGGCGCTTATGGTCAATAAATACTGGCCTGTTTCGCTCAGTACGGCTTTCCTTGTGTCTGACCTTATTGTCTGCTCGCTTCTGCTTTTCCTTCCGGAAAAGTGCTTTTCGGATATGTGCTATGGCCTAGCCGAACTGGTTACTTTCTCGCTGATGATCGATATGGTGGTCGGTGGCAAGAAGTCTTCGTACCAGCTGCTGGTCTTCTCGGAAAAGTATGCCGAGATTGCAGACCATATCATCTCCAGGATGGACCGCGGCGTGACTGTGCTGAAGGCTCAGGGCTGGTACACGAAGAGAGACAGGAACGTGCTTCTCATTCTCATAAATCAGAAGCAGTTGCCTTCTCTATCGAAGGTCATCAAGGATATCGACCCGAGGGCATTCATGTCCGTCTCCAAGACCAACAGTGTCTATGGCGAAGGCTTTGAGGAAATCAGGGCGGGCGTAAGTATCAGGAAGAAAAAGAAGAATGAATAGAAAATCTGTGCTTGTTTTTCTGAAGGAGTATGCTCTGATTACTCTGGGAATCCTTCTTTACGTTTTGGGCTGGAGCATATTCCTTGTCCCGAACAATCTCGTTGGCGGGGGCGTTTCGGGTGCCGCTGCCGTCGTGCAGTATGCGACGAACGGTGCTGTCAAGATAGGTTATACGTACTTTGCGGTAAATGCCGTGCTTCTGGTCGTCGCAATGTTCACTCTGGGCAAGAGTTTCGGCGGCAAGACCATCTATGCAACGGTGCTGGCCTCGCTGGGCCTGAACCTTTTCCAGATAATCATACCTTCCGAAATAACCCAGATTCTTGCCGTTGACAACGGAAAGCTGATGAGTACCATAATGGGCGGCATAATGATAGGTATCGGAATAGGTATGTCGATGTCGCAGGGCGGCAGTACCGGTGGTACTGACATCATCGCTCTGATCGTGAACAAGTACCGTAATGTCTCGCCCGGCCGTATGCTCCTGATGATGGACGTGGTCATCATTCTGTCATCAATCCTGGTGCCTTCATACACCGCTTCCGGAGAACTGGTCCCCTGGCCGGAAAAAATCACGACCGTAGTATATGGTTTTATTCTGGTGGCATTGTGCAGCACGGTCCTGGACTACTATCTGGCCGGTTCGAAGCAGTCTGTCCAGGTATTTGTCCTGTCACGCAAATATGAGGAAATCGCCGATGCCATCACGCACGAACTTCATAGGGGAGTGACTGTCCTTGACGGCAAGGGCTGGTACACCAAAAACAGCACGGAAGTCATAATGGTCATTACCAGGAAGACCGATCTGAATATACTTCTGCGCAGGATAAAATCCATTGACCCCGACGCTTTCCTGTCCATCAATTCGGTCACCGGTGTGTACGGGAAAGGTTTTGACCGGTTCAAGGGCAAGCCAAAGAAAAAGACTGACAATTGTTGATTTGACAAACTTTTTTTAAATTTCAGTCTGGACCCCCTGTCAGACCCCCTGACTGTGAACGCCTTTTCATATATTTACCAAGTTATTTTTTTAAGAGTGACTAAAAAAGTACTATTGTATGAAAAGGTTAATCTGGTCAAAGCATTATTGCATCAAATTGCTCTCCGCAGCATCGGCGGTGGCATTCCTTATTGTTCGCTGGCTTGTTTCACGAATGCCTGTCACGGCATTGGATTTAGGTGTGGGGTTGGCTGCGGCTGATGCCGTGGCATTCCTCCTGCCGGTCCAGGGGGAGGATGTCAACGTTTCGCTTCAATATGCCCTCCTGGGCTCTTTCCTGCCGGCCGTCGCGGGTGGGTTCCTCAGCAGGGCGATCATCATTGTCCCGTTCATTGTCCTGATGCTGGCCGCAGCGCTGGCCCTGGGCCTGTTTGCGAAGTACAGGACCCTGCGCGACATATTCCAGCCGGAACAGACCTGGAAAATGGTGGAGGCCGACGCACGCTGGATATATCTTCTGCTGTTTTTCGTTTTCACTTCGTTTCTGATCGTGGCGGATTCTATTGCGGACGTTACAATGGAGGTGGCTGTGACGGCGCTTTTGGGATTTCTGTATTGTACCCTGCTGTTGCGTTCTTTCTTCGGTACTACAGCTTTCCTGCGTTCGGGGAAGGAGAAAAAGATAAGGAATACCATACGCGGGATGATGCCGGCCGTGACCCTGCCCGAAGAATCGGAGGACGAAGCGTTGCGGATGAACCGTCTCTATGAGAAGGTTGTGTCGCTTATGGAGAACAAGAAACCATACCTTGACGACGAATTCAGCCTTTCTGATATGGCTGCGTGTGTATATACCAACAAGTCATATCTGTCGAAGACCATCAATGTCTTCTCCGGCCGTAACTTCTGTCAGTTTGTCAACTATTACAGGGTGATGTATTCTGTCGAATTGATGAAAAAGGACCCTCATCTCAGAGTGGCGGAGCTGGCGGCGATGAGCGGATTCCACACCGTGGTCACATTCAATATGGCGTTCAAGTTGAATATGAACCTCACTCCGAGTGAATTGCTTGCAAAAGTCAGGCTTGAGACTCGGGAATACCCTTCCAGCTGTGAGGCAGGGGGGCCAGGATCTCCATTTCCGTCTTCTTTACAGGGTGAGTGAATCTGACCTTGCGGGCATGAAGGCAGATGCCTCCGTCGGGGTTTGAACGCGGTGCGCCGTATTTCAGGTCCCCCTTGATGATGCATCCCATATGGCTCAGCTGACAGCGTATCTGATGATGGCGGCCTGTGAGCAGCTCGACTTCAATAAGGTGGTAGCGCTCGGTGCTCATCAGATAGCGGAAGTTGAGCTTTGCAAGCTTGGCTCCGTCGCGCCTGCCGTCAACAACAAAGGACTTGTTCTGCTTCTCGTTGCGAGTCATCCAGTCTTCCAGGTGCCCCTCCTCAGATTCGGGCTTTGAGCAGCAGAGTGCCCAATAGGTCTTGTGGACTTCGCCGTCGCGGAACATTGCCGTCAGCCGTTCCAGCGCCTTGGATGTCTTTGCAAGTATGCAGATCCCGCTGACAGGCCTGTCGAGCCTGTGCGGAATGCCCATGAATACTTTGCCTGGCTTGTCGTCGCGCCGGGCTATAAAGGCCTTGTATGCTTCCGCAAGGCATTCGTCGCCTGTCTTGTCGCCCTGCGTGATTTCTCCAACCTTCTTGTTGACAATCATCAGGTGATTGTCTTCGTACAGAATTCTTGATTCAAGGTCCTGATACTCTTCGGCCGTCAGTTCTCTATATTCCATAATGCAAAGATAGTGACAAATTGTCACAATTGTTCTCGTGGCACAGGATTGGTTGGTGTGCTTTCAGAAACATTTCGCAGAAACGATAAAATATCAAATATTATGGGAAAGATTATAGGAATTGACCTCGGCACCACGAACTCCTGTGTGGCCGTTATGGAAGGCAACCAGCCAACCGTTATCATCAATGACGAAGGTGCACGCACCACTCCGTCCGTTGTCGGCTTTGTCGACAATGGCGAGCGCAAGGTAGGTTCTCCTGCCAAGCGCCAGGCCATCACAAACCCTCACAACACCATTTTCTCCATCAAGAGATTCATGGGCGAGACATACGATCAGGTTGAGAAGGAAGTCTCACGCGTGCCTTATAAGGTGGCCCGCGGCGAGAACAACACTCCACGTGTCGACATCAATGGCCGTATGTATTCTCCACAGGAGATTTCGGCTATCATTCTCCAGAAGATGAAGAAGGTCGCGGAGGACTATCTCCGTCAGGATGTCACTGAGGCTGTCATCACCGTGCCGGCATATTTCTCAGACTCTCAGCGTCAGGCTACCAAGGAAGCCGGCAAGATTGCCGGTCTCGATGTCAAGCGCATCATCAATGAACCTACCGCTGCCGCGCTCGCATACGGTCTTGACAAGAAGAACAAGAATATGAAGGTCGCTGTCTATGACCTTGGCGGCGGTACTTTCGATATCTCCATCCTTGAACTCGGCGACGGTGTCTTCGAGGTCAAGTCAACCAACGGCGATACCCATCTCGGCGGCGATGACTTCGACCAGGCCATAATCGACTGGCTTGCAGGTGAATTTGCGTCAGAGAATGGCGGAATGGACCTTAAGAAAGACCCTATGGCGCTCCAGCGTCTCAAGGAGGCTGCCGAGAAGGCCAAGATCGAGCTCTCGAATGCTGCCAGCGCAGAGATTAACCTTCCATACATCACCGCCGTAGACGGTATGCCAAAGCATCTTGTAAAGTCACTCAGCCGCGCCAAGTTCGAGGCTCTCTGCGACGATCTTTTCCGCCGCTCCATCGAGCCTTGCCGCAAAGCCCTCGAGGATGCTCATCTGCGCGCTTCGGAAATTGACGAGGTGCTCCTCGTCGGCGGGTCAACCCGTATCCCGAAGGTCCAGGAACTTGTCAAGGATTTCTTCGGCAAGGAGCCTAACAAGAGCGTCAACCCTGACGAAGTCGTTGCTATCGGTGCATCAATCCAGGGTGGCGTGCTCGCAGGCGACGTTAAGGATGTTCTCCTTCTTGACGTTACTCCGCTTTCTCTCGGCATCGAGACCCTCGGCGGCGTAATGACAAAGCTCATCGAGAGCAACACCACCATCCCTGTACATAAGGAGCAGGTGTTCTCAACTGCGGCTGACAACCAGCCTTCAGTTGAGATCCGTGTACTCCAGGGCGAGCGCCCGATGGCGAAGGATAACAAGCAGATCGGGGTCTTCCATCTCGACGGCATCGCTCCGGCACCTCGCGGAATACCTCAGATCGAAGTGAGCTTCGACATCGATACCAACGGTATCCTTTCAGTAAGTGCGAAGGACAAGTCAACCGGCAAGGAACAGCATATCCGCATCGAGGCTTCCTCAGGTCTTTCTGATGAAGAAATCCAGCGTATGCGTGATGAGGCCAAGGCCAATGAAGAGGCCGACAAGGCTGAGAAGGAAAGGGTCGAGAAGATCAACAATGCCGACGCTATGGTATTCCAGACCGAGAAGAACCTCAAGGAGTACGGCGATAAGATTCCTGCCGAGAAGAAAACTGCAATCGAGTCTGCCTGCGCAGAACTCAAGAAGGCTGTAGAGGCAAAGGATCTTGCAGCAATCGACAAATGCAATTCCGAACTCGAGGCTGCTTGGCACGCTGCATCAGAGGATATGGCGAAGGCTGCACAGGCCGGTCAGGCAGGCCCTCAGGGCCCTCAGGGCGGCTTCGATCCTAATGCGGGGCAGGGTGGCCCTCAGGGCGGTCCTCAGCCGGACTACGGCAACACTCCTGACGAGCAGTAATCTTGGAATCTGCAAGACTGAAGAAGGCGACTGATAAATGTTTATCGGTTGCCTTCTTGTACTGCTCCGTCCCGAAAATCCGTTTGAATGCGAAGTCCACCGTCGGATTGGCGAACCTTGTGTTGAGAAAATCTATCATAGGCAGAAATAGGACCATTATATGAGATAGCTCCTTGGTCCCTAGAAGATACCTCTTTGCTACGGAGTATCTCGACATACTGCGAAGCTAAGAGCTATCTCGGAGCTATCTCGGAGGGACATCAAAGGTAGGAATATGACCT
>JAZLGQ010000028.1:0-2283 GCA_045616385.1 Candidatus Cryptobacteroides sp. | reverse complement strand
AAGCAAAATAAGTGTATTTGTTGCGAGCCTGTGACTCACCTGCGAATGCAGCTTCCAGATTTTTCTCGGTCTGGGTGCCGGCGTACTTGTTTGCCATAATTCTATCTTCTTTTTAATTAAATGACGGTGAACGGATTGCCGCTTCCTTTGAAAGGAACGCTCTGCAAATATAGATAAAATCCAGCGGTTTTTAGGCCTGTTGAATAAAAATCAAGACCCCATACTATCTTTGTTGGCAAAAGCGGACATGGCATCACTGCCTGCCGCACGAATATAAGTTAAACGGGCTTGGCGTCCCAAAAATTTTGAATGCCTATGAGACAAGTATGCGGTCTTGACGTGCACAAAGATAGTGTGTTCGTCTGTATTATCAATGAAAACGGTATCGTTTTTCAAGAAAAGTATGGAGTCCTGACTCCCGAACTTGAGCAGATGCTCGCGAAAATGATGGAGTACCATGTGGAGGAGGTTTGTATGGAGAGCACGAGCATCTACTGGATGCCGGTGTGGAGGGTGTTGGAAAACTATGTCAGCCTCAAATTGGTCAATCCGTACTTTATCAAGCAACTTCCCGGAAAGAAGAGCGACGTGAAGGATGCCGAGTGGATAGCGACCTGCCTTCTGAAGGACCTCATTAAAGGAAGTTATGTTCCTGACGACCTTATTCAGCAATTGCGCCAGTATGACAGACGCATCTCCGATTTGAATGCAGAGTGTGTCCGCAAACTGGGCAAGCTCGATGCGGCATTGCAGCGCTGCAACATCCGTATCAGCAATTATGTATCGTCAACTGACGGCAAGAGCTACAAGGAGGTTGTGCGTCTCATATCCGAGGGAACCCGCGATCCAGCAGAATTGGCGAAAGTCATCCACAGCCGTACTGTCAATCGTGTCGGCAAAGATGTTGTTCTGGCATCTCTCACCGGAGTTTTATCCGAAACGGACATTGACATCATCCGCCAATTGCGGGAGGAGGTCGCACTTGCCGAGAAGCATAAGGACGAATGCCAGTCGAAGATGGATGCCATCTGCCAACAATACTTTCCACAGCAGTTGAAGAACCTTCAGACCATACCCGGAGTCAAGGGGCGCTCGGCTACAGCCATTATCGCCGAAGTGGGCACAAATATGTCATCGTTCGAAGATGCCGCCCACCTTGTATCCTGGTGCGGGCTGAAACCACGCAACGAGGAAAGTGCCGGAAAGATCAAGGCCAGAAGCACAACACACGGAAACAGATACTTGAGAAAAACTCTAATCGAGTGCGCCTGGGCCGCATCCAAAACGCAGGGATGCTACTTCAATAGGTTCAGTTACCATCAAGTTGTCGTTCGCAGGAAAAACAAGATGAAAGTGCAGGTGGCCATTGCCAGAAAAGTCCTTACGGCTGTCTGGTACGTGATGCATGACAACGTCGCCTATCGCGACTTCACCCCCGATATTGCTCTGGCTGCTGAATAGTTGGTCGGCTCAATATATACCGCATATTGTAAGGTCACTATCTTTGTGGTGGTTCGTCCCCGTCTTGCAAATTGGCTAACGCTCTATGCGGCTTAGGAGGCCCGTTTGAACCGTAGAGTTCGAAGAGGAAAGTTCTTTATTATCTTATCCGCCTTTCATCGAGGGGGATGGCTTTCCACACGCACATGTGATGCCATGTTCGCTTTTAATTGCCTCGCGCACGTATGGAATATTTGATTTATAGAGGAAAGATACACATTCTTTGTTATCTTTGCGGTATGGGAAAAATTGACATTGAGGAGCGCGAAAGGATGGCGAGGGCCAACTTCCACGCTGGATGGAACTGCTGCCAGGCCGTGCTGCTGGCATTCAACGACATTATCGGGCTTCCGGAGGGGCAGATTGCCGCATTCGCATCGGGTTTCGGAGGCGGTATGGGCAGGATGCGCGAGGTATGCGGAGCAGTCTCCGCAATGACATTCATGGCAGGCGTGATCACGCCGTCAACAGATCCTTCCGACCAGGCGGGCCGCCGCGCCAACTACGCACTGGTGCAGGAGCTTGCAGGCCTCTTCAAGGAGGAGAACGGCAGCATCATCTGCCGCGAGCTGCTGGGCCTGAAGGCAGGCCAGTCCGACCCGCCAACCCCGGCACCGCGCGATGCCAGGTACTACGCCACCCGCACCTGTGAGGAGCGTGTCGCCTGCGCCGCCCGCATCATAGCCTCCCGTCTCAGCACAGAGGGTTAAGTCAGCGAGGCGATTGCGGTGATGACCCAGTTGAGGGCGTGAAGGAGGTTCCGGAGAACCGAAACTGTGAAGG
>JAZLGQ010000027.1:0-23935 GCA_045616385.1 Candidatus Cryptobacteroides sp. | reverse complement strand
GTGCGAACACTGCGGCCTCAAACCTTATTGCAAGTCAGCGGTCCAGGCTGTTTGAATCAGATTCTAGCAGAACTGCTTCTTGAGAGCCTCTATCTTGGCGTCGGCATCACTGCCCTTCGCTCCGAAATAGAACTTGATCTTCGGCTCCGTACCTGAAGGGCGTATGGAGACGACATCCCCCGCCTCGGAGAAGAACTGCAGCACATTCGAAGAAGGCTGGCCCGTCTTCTCAGGCTCAAGGTAGTCAATGACCTTGACGACCTTGCTTCCGCACATCTCCGCAGGAGGGTCGGCACGGAAATCGGCCATCATCTTCTGTATCTCCTGAGCACCGGAAATGCCTTTGCGCACCACGGAGACCAGACCCTCCTTACGATATCCGAACTCCTCGTATATCCTGTCCATAAGCTGATAGAGCGTCAACCCCTGCTCTGCAGCCCACGCAGCACATTCAGCTATCATCATACAGCTCACCTGGGCATCCTTGTCGCGCACGAACTGGCCCACATTGAAGCCGTAGCTCTCTTCGCCTCCGCAGATGAATTCGCCGTCAGCCTCGTGGCGCTTTACGACCTCGGCAATGTACTTGAAGCCGGTAAGGACATTATATACAGGCACGCCGAAGCCCTTGCAGATATCAGCTATGAGCTCTGTCGTCACGATGGTCTTCACCACGTACTTGCCCTCGCCAAGCTTGCCGAGCTCCTTCCACCTGCGCAGGATGTAGTAAGTGAGTATCGATGCGGTCTGGTTGCCGTTGAACAGCACCATCCGGCCGTCGTTGTCGCGCACGGCGATACCCATACGGTCAGCATCCGGATCAGTCGCCATAACTATGTCGGCGCCGGTCTCGTCGGCCTTTGCAAGAGCCATCTCAAGTGCGGAATGCTCTTCCGGATTAGGAGAGATCACGGTAGGGAAATTGCCGTCGGAGACATCCTGGTCAGGAACGTGAATGACATTCCTGAACCCCTTGCGCTTGAGGATTTCAGGCACCAGACGCACACCGCAGCCGTGCAGAGGGGTGTAAACTATCTTGAGGTCGGAATGCTTCTCGCAAGCCTCCGGGCTGAGACTGAGCGAAAGAAGGTCGCGCAGGTAGCAGGCGTCCACGTCGGCTCCCATAGCCTCCACCTCGCCGCACTTGTCCTCCGCCTTGAACCTGACCATCGACGGGTCCGACACCTTGGCAACCTCGGCGACGATTTCCTTGTCGACAGGAGAAGTCACCTGACCGCCGTCAGACCAGCTGACCTTGTAGCCGTTGTATTCCTTAGGGTTGTGCGACGCGGTGATCATCACTCCGGCCACGGCACCCTTGAGGCGCACGGCATAGCTCATCTCGGGCGTAGGCCTGATATTGTCGAATATGAACACGTGTATGCCGTTGGCGGACAGCACGTCGGCCGTGATACGGGCGAACTCCTTGCTATGGTTGCGGGAGTCATACGAGATGACCACACGCGGGTCGTCGCCATCGTAATGGGACAGGATATAGTTGGCCAGGCCCTGCGTGGCCATTCCCACAGTGTATTTGTTCATTCTGTTGGTACCGACACCCATTATGCCGCGCAGGCCGCCGGTGCCGAATTCGAGGTTTCTGTAGAAAGCGTCTTCGAATGCCGCGGGATCGGAATTGCGAAGCTGCATCACTTGGATCTTGGTTTCCTGGTCGAAGTCTCCTTCAAGCCAGCTCTGGGCTCTTGATTCGTAATCTTTCATATCACTGGTTATTCGTTTCTGGTATGTCCTCAAATATACAAAATAAAAGGATAAATCGCTACATTTGTGCAGATGAAAAAAACATTTGCAGACATATTGAACGGCATCGACGAGCGTCGTGACAGAAAAATCGCCGAAAAGCTGCCCGAATGGGCCGCGACAGGCGGTCTGCAGATTCCTTCATCCCTCGCCCTCGAACAATGCTCCTCAACCGCCACGGCCCTCTACAAGGCGGAAATCCTGCAGAAAGAGACCGACGGCATCCCGGATCCGGTCGTATGCGATGTCACGGGCGGCCTGGGAGTTGATTCCTGGGCCTTCTCCCGGTTCGCCGGAAAAGTATTCTACTACGAGCGGAACGCCGAGCTTGCGGCCGCTGTAACCAGAAATTATGAACTGCTGAAAATCAACAACGCAGTCATCAGCAACGAAAGCGTTGATCCAGCAACCGCACTTCCCTGCTGCGATCTCATTTTCGCCGATCCGGCGAGGCGCGGCGACACCGGGAACAAGGTATTCCTCCTTGAGGACTGCACCCCCGACATCCTGCAGCTTCTGCCATACTTCCGGCAGCACTGCCCCGCCATACTCCTGAAGCTCTCGCCAATGGCCGACCTCAGCATGCTTTCAAAAAGACTGGGCCCGGAATGCGCCGAGATCCACACGGTGGGCCTGAACGGCGAATGCAAAGAGGTCCTGTGCCTGCTCCGGAAAGGCTTCACGGGTTCCTGCCGCATCACAGTGGCCAATCTTGACACCGGCGGGCGCCTGTCATTCCATCCCGAAGAAGAACGCGAAGCCGTGCCCCGTTACAAGTCCCCGGCCCCGGGAGACATCCTTTTCGAACCCTCGGCCGCTCTTATGAAGGCCGGCTGCTTCCGTCTGATTTGCAGCCGTTTCGAAATGGGCAAACTCTCCCCTTCAACCAACCTCTACACCACCGGCGAAGTGCCGGCAGACCTCGCCGCACTCGGCAAGAGCTACAAGGTAATGGAAGTGCTCCCGTTCAACAACGCTTCAATCAAGGACGCCGGCAGACGCTACCCGCAGTCTGAAGTGACTGCGCGGGGCATCCCCCTGTCCAGCGATGAGCTGAGAAAGAAAATGGGCGTCCGCTCGGGAAGCGACGCCCACATATTCGGCTGTACTGCAACGGACTCGCGCATCCTTGTCATCTGCCAAGCAGCCAGGTAGACCAGAAGCGTGAGGCATTTTCGACATCGTGCCTGTGCTGCGCATCACGGTAGCCGTGCATTCCGTCGGGATATATCATCAGCTCAAACTGATAGCCCGCCTGCTGAAGGGCATCCACCAGCTGCAGGGTATTCTGGAAATGGACATTGTCGTCGCCGGTTCCGTGCGTCAGCATCAGGGCTCGCGGCAGAGGCTTCCTGCCGTCTTCTTTCCCGAACACCCCGGGCACGAATGTCAGCGGCGAAGCCTCGGCATAACCGTCCGGGTTCGCCTGCGGCGTATCCATAAACCTCTCGGTATAGTGCGAATCATAAAGGCGCCAGTCATAGACGCCGCCGCCGGCTATGCCGCAGCGGAAATACTCAGGATATCTCAGCACCAGCATCGAAGTCGTGGTCCCACCAAACGAAAAGCCTTCGACACCTATCCTTGAACCATCAACAAAAGGCTTGGCCTGCAACCACTTGGCCCAAGCTATATAATCCTTCAGTTCAATCACGGTCATCCTGCGGAAAGCTTGGTCCATCCCCCTTCTTCCGTTTTCGCCGGAAGAGCGCGGGTCAGCCACGATATATATGACTCCATTGTCGTAGCACCACTGGTCCGAAGCATCGCGGTCACGCCACCTGTCGCGCACGTACGGGGTGCCGGGACCGCCATAAAGCTGCATCAGCACAGGGTACTTGCGGGACGGATCAAAGCCCTTGGGATACGATATGAGGGCATACAGGTCAAATCCGTCATTCTCAATCTTCACAAGCTCCGGCTTCGGAGCATTCGGATTATCGTCCTCCACCGAGATATCCCGTACCTGATACCTGTCCATCCTGCCCTCTATTGTCCTCTTCGGGCTTGAGGCGGTGGACACGACGGCGGTGAAGGTCTTCCTGTCATCGCTGACCTTCAGATTCTCAAGGTGAAAATCAGGATCGGTGAGCGGCGTCACCCTCCCCTTCCTGTCCAGCCTGTAAAAAGAAGTATGGACCTTCGAATCCCGCTTTGCAGTGAACCATACGTCACCCTTCTTCTCATCCACTGCCTTGAGCGATATGGCCCAGTTCCCGCCGTCGGAGAGTCTCTTCAAGGTGCCGTCGTAGCCCAGGAAATAAATCTGTTCCCAGCCTGTCTCGAAATCGCGGGCCATATACAGACCCTTGTCGGTGAATATCATACCCTCGATCCAGTTTATCCACGTAGGATACTCCTCGTGATATACGGGCCTCCTGGACCCGTCCTTCACGCTCACGGCATAAACGTCCAGCATACTCTGCCTGCGCGGCATCCTCGACACATAAAGTTCCTCACTGTCCTTCCCCCAGAACGGTGTCCCGAAATACTGCTCGGCATCATACTCGAAATCCGCCCACACAATGCCTGAGGACAGGTCTGCAAGGCCTATGCGGACCGACGGATTGACTTCGCCGGCCTTCGGATACCGGGTCTGCTTGAGCACGCCGTCCTGGCCTTTCGGCGAATAGATCGGAAACATCGGAACCCTTGAGTTGTCGAAGCGGTAAAAGGCTATCTTCCTGGAATCCGGGCTCCACCAGAACGCACGGTATTCGGACTGACGGCCGAATATCTCCTCATAATACACCCAGGAAGCGTATCCGTTCAGGATCAGCTCGCTTCCATCAAATGTCAGACGGGTTTCGGCATCGGTGGCGACATCCTTGACATACAGGTCATTTCCTTTGGTGTATGCTATTTTGGTCGAGTCAGGCGAATAGGTCGGATTCAGGACCGAAAGTACAAGGGCCAGCAGCAGTTTCATACAAAGAACTTATCGTTGAAATTTACAAGATATACTTTTTCCACAGCACGGGTAAGCGCCGTATACAGCCATTTCAGGTCATCCAGGGTCTGTTCAGGCATCCAGAAGGGACAGTCTATGAATACGCAGCGCCATTGTCCGCCCTGCGACTTGTGACATGTTATCGCATCGGCGTATTTCAGCTGGAGCGCATTGAAATATTTGTCCTCGCGCACGGCATCCCAGATTTTCTTCTTGCTCCCGAGGTCGGCATAGTCTGCAGATACACCGTTGTAGAGTGCATTCTGCTGCTCGTAAGTCAGCGATGCCGATTCGGATTCAAGCGTGTCCAGACACACCTTCGCCTTGATCTCCACGTCATCATAGTCCGGAAGTTCCAGGGTCGCATCAGCGAAATGCAGCCCGTACCTGTCTTCATAATGGCCTATCTTCACCAGCTTGGCGATATCCCCGTTGGCTATGTAGTCCAGTCCCGGCACGTCTTCGACAAACTGATAGCAGTTCTTGACTATCATCAGCTTGTCGTCACGCACAAGACGCTCTTCCTTGAACTGCACGGTGGACCGTATGCCCAGATTATAGCGTATGGCGCGTTTGTTCGAACGGCACAGCACCACAGTCTCGTCCTCACCGTATTCAGAATATGCGGCGGTGAGAGTCTCTATCAGCTCGGAACCTGTCACGCGTGCGATGTCGTCGAAGCCGTCAAGCGTCAGCCGGATATCATCAAAGGTCTCGTCGGCGCCGGCGGCGGATATCCTTTCGCGGAGGGCCGTGGCATTCACCAGGATGCCCGACTCTTGCGCCTGGCGCACCACGGTGCTCAGCGTTGCATAGCGCACCCCGCCGAAGCCGTCCATAAAATCACGCGAGAGCGCCGGAGATGCACCCAGACCGACCGGAGGCAGCTGCGCGGCGTCTCCTACCAGCACGAGGCGGCATTCATCGCCACTGCGGACAAAATCGACAAGATCCTCCAGCAGGTTGCCCGTGCCGAACAGGGCGGAGCCCTGCCTTTCGGCCGCCTCTATGCCTATCAGCGACACCTCATCCACCACGAACAGCGTGCGCTTCGCCTTGTTGGGTGCAAGCGAAAACCGGCCATAGCCATCCGAACCGACTGATTTCTGGCGGTAGATATGCTTGTGAATGGTAAACGCAGGGCGGTGCGAGATGCCGGACAGGACCTTTGCCGCGCGGCCGGTCGGTGCCAGAAGCACGGACGGAGTGCCGACATCGCGCAAAGCGCCGATAACGGCCGATATGGCAGTGGTCTTTCCTGTTCCGGCATAGCCGTTCACCACAAGGATGTCGGCATCGTCGCAGGTCACGAAATCCGCGACGCTGCGGAACAGCCCGTCCTGGCAGGACGTAGGCTCTATCCTGAACTTCCCGATGAATTTCTGATAAAGGAAACCTGCCCTGTCCATACTACATCCTGCGGCGGTCAAAAAGCATCGCCACGACAGCGAGTATAGGATATATCTCGACACGTCCGAGGAACATATCAAACGTATACAGAAGTTTTGCCCCCGCCGAGATGGAATTGAACGACCCCATTGTCCCGAGGTCCCCCACTGACGGGCCCACGTTGCTCAGGCAGGCTATCGATGCAAAGAAGCTGTTGTTGGCATCGACACCCAGGGCGAACGACAGAAGCACCGCCACGATTATCAGCAGGGCATACAAGGCCACGTAGAGAAGGTGCGGGGCAACATCGTCGTCCCTGAGGAAAAGACGGCCCATCTTGACTTCATTGACCGCCGTCGGATGAAGGATGGTGTTGATCCTGCGGCCCGTGGCCTTGAAGAGCAGGAGCACCCTGTCGGCCTTGAGTCCGCCTGAAGTCGAGCCGGAGCATCCGCACATTATAGCCATAAACAGCGTGACGGAGCACACTGACATCGGCCAGACAGCATTGTCCAGAAGTGCGAACCCGCTGGTGGACGACACGCAGAGAACGTGGAACAGGCTGTTCCACAAAGCGTCAGCCCAATTATCACAGACACTGCTGCCCTTCAGCCCTATGGCCAGGAAGACGGTGAACATAGCCACCATTCCCGTAAAGAACTTGAGGACGGGATTGTTGAACGGCTTGAGCGACCGGCCGACGATAGAAAGGTATATCAATCCGAAGTTGATGGAGCACAGGTACATGAACACCATCGTCACGGCCTCTATGGCACGCGAGTCGAAGGCGCCTATGGATGCGTTGCGGGTGCTGAATCCTCCTGTGGCCACCACGCTCATTGCGTGGCATACGGCGTCAAAGGGATCCATTCCGCACAGCACGTAGGCCACAAAGGCAAGCGGAAGCATCCCCAGGTACACGAATGCGAATATCTTCACGATCTTGTTCGCCCTTGTCGGGACATTGCCCCTGGTGAGCGAGCTCAATTCCATATTCGTAAGGCGCATCTTGATGGGACTTGCTGCCGGAATGATCAGGAGGAGGAACACCACTACCCCAAGACCGCCGATGAAGTGGGTGGAGCTGCGCCAGAACAGAAGGCTCTTCGGAAGTGCCTCGATATTGTCCAGGATTGTGGCGCCTGTCGTGGTAAAGCCGGAAACGCTTTCAAACCAGGCGTTCTGTATGGTGAACGGACCGCCCCAGAGCGCATACGGCAGCATCCCCACAACAAAGGAGAGGAACCACGACATCGTGATGATGACATAGCCTTCCTTCAGAGTGATGGCATTGGTCTTCTTTACGAAGATGAACGGAAACACACCGACGATGAAAGTGATGGTGAAAGAGATGATCAATGCGGCGAGAGCGCTGTCATTGCCGTTCAGCACCGACACGATGATCGATACGAACATAAACAGCGCACTGACGAGCAGCGCGTACCCTACGTTTCTGAAGATTACTTTCCAGTTCATTTCTTGAGCGCTGTGATCCGCTGCCGGAGCATCTGGTTCTCATTCGCCAGTTCCGTGATATCCTCGTTCAGTTCGGCAAGCTGGTCGTCGCCGTCGAACCTGTAGTTGTATTTCTTGTCATTCGTACGGTAGGCCTTGAGCGAATCAAGCATCTTGTAGATGGGATTCACGTAATCCGAAAGGACAAAGAACAGAAGCATAAGGACAAGAAGAAGCCCCACACCCACGGCAACGATACCGGGGATGACGCTCCTGTAGAAGCCTCTTTCGAAAGTGGCGGAATTTTTCTCGAGATCCTGATAGATCGCACCGTTGAGCTTGTCTATGTCCGAGCGCAGGCGTGCGAAGCGCGGCTGCAGGCGCTCGAAATACCACGTACGCGTGTCTATGAAGTCAGACTGCATCACGTCCTCAAGTTCCATTGCCGTCAGCATATACGCCGAATACGAATACATTATGGAATCGGCATACGGCTTGATGAAATTCCCCGCCTCGGAAGCGCGGAGCTGGTCACAGTGGGTCTTGAAGAACGTCTCGTCGAACTCGGGAATGCTGGTGGACGTCTCGTCGCCGATGACGGCGAGTATTTCAAGATTATACGAATTGCTCTGGTCAGAGAGCCTGTTTGCCACGTTGACGCTGCTTATGTCATCCGCAATCAGGCTGGAAACATAATCCCTCATACTCGTGTACTCCATATACGAAATTATGCAGGACACAAGCAGAATCGCGGCGATGGCTAAAAGACTCAGCGTAAGTTTTGATTTCATTTTAAATTTTTTTCAAAACAACAACAAATGTACGAAAAAATTTCATACTTTTGTAAGTACCATTACTAAACCGGAATGCCAAACAACTTTCTAAACGACACCACCAGCAAGAACGCCCTCATCAAGAGGGAAATACTGAGGCTTTGCATAGACCATACCAATTTCAGCATTGCCGACTTCAGCAAGAAACTGGGAATCAGCGTCCCGACCATCACCAAGCTGCTTGGCGAACTTATCGAGGAGGGCTTCCTGCAGGATCTCGGCAAGCTCGGCACGTCCGGCGGGCGCCGCCCGAGCGTGTTCGGGCTCAACCCGGAAGCAGGCTATTTCGTCGGCGTGGATGTCGCACGCCACCATTTCCACATCGCCGTCTGCGACTTCAAGGGCGAGCTGGTCAAGTTCATCCAGGATATCGAATTCGTGCTTGAGGCCTCCCAGGAGTCATTCCGCAATATGTGCCGTATGGTCAAGGACGAGATCACCGGCAGCGGCATCCCGTGGTTCAAGGTGCTTGGCGTAGGCGTGAGCCTCTCCGGCCGCGTCAACCCTGAAAAAGGCTACAGCCTCACCTATTCCAACAACGAGGACTTCCCTCTTAAGGATCTCTTCCAGAAGGAATTCAACGTACCGGTGACGATAGAGAACGACTCCCGAGCGATGACATATGGAGAATATATGACACTCGGCCAGAAAGCCGACAAGGATATGGTCTTCATCAACCTCAGCTGGGGCCTTGGTATGGGAATGATACTCGACGGCAAGCTCTTCTACGGCAAATCCGGCTATTCCGGCGAGATAGGCCACTTCCCTCTCCTCGACAACAATGTCATCTGCCGCTGCGGCAAGGTCGGCTGCCTCGAGACGGGGGCATCCGGGTCAGCGCTCCACAGTATGATGGTCGATATGCTCAAGTCCGGCCGCCAGTCATCCCTCTCCAAGAGTTTCAGCCGCAAGGGCGATATCGAACTTGAGGAGATACTTCAGGCGATAGGCGACGAGGACGTGCTTGCAATCGAGTGCATAGGCAAGATAGGCCGCACCCTGGGCCGCGGCATCGCCGGTGTCATCAACATCTTCAATCCGGGACTCGTGGTCATAGGCGGACGCCTCATCGTCGGAAAGGAATACCTCCTCCTGCCTATCAAGACCGAAATAAACAAACTATCTCTTCATCGCGTTAGCAGCGACTCAGAGATAGTCCTGTCAGAACTCGGACGCCGCGCGGCTTCAGTCGGAGACTGCCTCCTCAGCCGCAGCAAGATCCTCGGTCTTATGTAAACTATTCCGGTTTATAGGAATCTTTCAGGGAGACTGTCTTGTTGAAGACGGTCTTTTCTTTTGTGCTGTCGGCATCCTTGACATAGTAGCCGGTACGCTCGAACTGCACGGCAATGCCTGAAGCATCGTCAAGAAGAGTAGGCTCGGCCCAGCCCCTGCCTATGGTGAGGGAGTCGGGATTCAGGAAGTCCTTGTAGTCCTTGTCCTCCGGAACTTGGCTCATATCGGCCAGCGTAAAGAGGCGGTCATAGTTCCTGAGCTCGATTTCCCTGGCAAAATCAGTGGACACCCAATGGATTGTGCCCTTGACGCTGCGCCATTCGCCTCCACCGGGCTTTGTGGCAGGGTCATAAGTGCACTCTAGCTCGATAACATTATTGTTACAATCCTTAACAACTTTGTTACACTTGATGATATACGTATACTTAAGACGTACTTCACCATCAGGTTTAAGGCGGAAGAACTTGTTAGGTGCATCTTCCATGAAATCGGCCCTGTCTATGTAAAGTTCGCCGGTAAAAGGCACTTTTCGGGTCGCTCCCTCAGGGTCTGCAGGGTTGAGCGGGCAGTCAAACCACTCTACCTGACCGGCCGGCCAGTTGGTGAGCTTGACCCTGACAGGGTCCTGCACTACCATATAGCGGTTCGAGCGCGCATTGAGGTCCTGACGGACGCACCACTCGAGCAACTGGATATCCATAAGCTGGTCACGCTTGCTGACGCCTATCTTCTCGCAGAACATCTTGAGCGATTCGGCGGTATAGCCGCGACGGCGCACGCCGCAGAGAGTCGGCATACGCGGATCATCCCAGCCTGCGACAATCCCCTTCTGCACAAGCTCGAGAAGCTTGCGCTTGCTCATCAGGGTGTATGTGAGATTCAGGCGGGCGAATTCGTACTGATGCGAAGGATAAATGCCGAGAGTCTTGATATACCAGTCGTAGAGCGGACGGTGGACGTCAAACTCAAGGGTACAGATAGAATGGGTGATATGCTCGATGGAGTCGCTCTGACCGTGGGTATAGTCATACATAGGATATATGCACCACTTGTCGCCTGTACGGTGGTGACGGGCGTGCTTGATGCGGTACATTATAGGGTCGCGGAACTCCATCTTCGGATGTGCCATATCTATCTTGGCGCGGAGCACTTTCTCGCCGTCGGCGTACTTGCCGTCGCGCATCTCACGGAAGAGCTTGAGGTTCTCTTCAGGCGTACGGTCACGCCACGGGCTGTTCTTGCCCGGAGTCTCGACTGTGCCGCGGTTCTCACGCATTTCTTCCTGAGTCTGGTCGTCAACGTAGGCAAGGCCCTGCAGGATCATCCATTCAGCCCACTCGTAAAGCTGGTCGAAATAATCGGAAGCATAGCACTCCTTCTCCCACCGGAAACCGAGCCACGTGATATCCTCCTTGATGGCGTCAACATATTCGGTATCCTCCTTCGTCGGGTTCGTATCGTCATAGCGGAGATTGGTTTTCCCGCCGTACTTCTGCGCAAGTCCGAAATTGATACACAGCGACTTGGCGTGTCCGAGATGAAGGTATCCGTTAGGTTCTGGAGGAAAGCGTGTAAGTATGCTTTCCACCTTGCCTGACCTGAGGTCGTCTTCAATGATTTCTTCGAGGAAATTCAGTCTTTTTACTTCTTCTTCCATAACACTACTCTTATAGGGGAAGCAAATTTAATAATAATTCAGGGTATTCAAAGGGAGAAATGGAAACTTTTCGCAGTATCCCGCTGCCAGAAGTAATCGACGCCCGGTTCCGTGAGATTGAACAGAGCGGTCCACTGGGTTCCTCCGTGCGCGTTGTTCGCATCATCATCCCAAGACTGCCAGACAACCGACATGGCGTCAAGCAGTTGCGCCGCATTCATAAAGCCATCGAGAGAGTCCCGCGCGGCTTCAAGTTTCTCGAAACGGCAATCCCCTTCGTGAAGTCCCGCGCCGAAATTCTCAGGACAGAGATAATGATTGGTGACGATAGGCGTATCCGTCACGACAAGCCTGTCGCCAACCCACTCGGCCACGACGCTTCTTCCCGATGCATCGGCTATTGACAGATGATGCAGCGCACCGATATCGGAGTGGTAGTCGATCCCTTCGAGCAGGGTTATCGCTTCGTCGACAGAAGCTGCAGTCTTCAGAAGATACTTGATGGCGCAGGTGGTTGTCATATCCGGCTTACCGTTGTCCTGGTGCGTTTCGCTCCCCTCGCCGGCCACAAGATCTGCGACAGCCAGTCCCTTTTCATTCACGCCGTCAAGCGCGCAGAAGAGGCTGGCAAGAGCCAGATACCGGTTGGCGAAGCCTTCCGGCTTCCAGTCGGGACCAAAACCGAAGAAATCAGGATTGAACGCAGATACATATCTATATCCGCGCTTCGGATTGACCTTCGCAATTATGCAGCGGCAGTTGTTCCAATCGAAATTACGACCCATAAGTCTTTGGCCATCAACAGTTTCTACAACCATTGTAGAGCAACCGAAATCCTGCTCCACAGGCTCCGCCTTCGGCGGTCTGGAAAAACCGCGGGACATATACTTCGTGATATAGGCCGAGAGTTCCAACGGTCCGGCGGCTCCTCCCTGTTTCAGGAACCCGTCGAAACCGTCATTGCCGGAGAATTCATAACAGTAGATACCCTCATCGAGTTTCTCCACGGACCACGCGCCCTTGACAAGCGGCGCGAACATTATCCACGTGACTATCACCGCGGACAATATGAAGCTCAAAAAACGAAGTGCTTTTTTCATGGTTGCAAAGGTAATCATTCAAACGCGATTACGCGAGCCTTGTACCCAAGTTTGTTGATGGATTTGCGGAGAGCAAGAGTATCGGTCCTGGCGGCATCGAACACCACGGTAACCTGCTTGGTCGGGACATCGACCTTGAGGTCCTTGACACCCTTCTCGAAGGACACGTTCTCCATGATTTTCTTTGCGCACTTCTCACAGTCAAGAGTAGTCTGATAGACCACGGTCTTCGTATCCGCCTTTGGCTTCTTAGGTGTCGCGGAGAGATTGACGAATGTGCAGCAAAACGCCGCAAGAGCAATTAAAGCAATTCTTTTCATAATTTATACTAATTTTCTGTTTTCCAAATAGTTAATCTTATTCCACCATATATCTTGATTCCCATCAGAGGACCCCACACGCAGCTCGCGTCGAAGTTGTTTCCGAAAGGATTTTCAGCCCCGATTATCGGAGATGGCTGACGGTAGTTGGTAAGGTTCTCGCCACCTACATACAGGTCCACTCCCTTGAAGCGTCGGGTCACCTGAGCATACAGCAGAGGGTAAGCCTGAGTATAGCCCGAAGCATACGGCTTCGCACCATCGACCGTCAAATCCCTCATAAAGTCCCAAACCTTGCAGGGACCGTTCACGGAAGCCGTGAAATCGAATATCCACTTGTTCAGATGCGTCGCATACTGGAGATTGAGGACTCCTTTGTATTTGCTGACCATAGGCTTTATGTCATCGGTCTGCCCAAGCAGGGACTGACGGGCGTCGGTATAGCGGCCCGTAAGGGTAAGTGTGAAGCCGTCAAACAGTTCCGATGAGAAGTCCACCTGGACATTGTTGGTAAACGACCGTCCTCCGTCAACACCTCCGAGGGTATAGAATCTGATTCTGTCGGAGCCATAATCAACCAGCATCTGGTCGGTGAAGCGGGTATGGAAATAGTCCAGGCTCACGTAGGTGGAATTGCCGAACGGCAGATACCAGGTGGCATTGCCTCCGAAAGTCCAGGAATCTTCGAGCGGATGGCTCAAATAATCGCCTTCAAGCGCCTTCGACGTTGACAGGACACCTATATTGTCTATCAGAGGTATACTGTATCTCAGGCCGCGGCCGCCGTTGGCGCGAAGCACCAGCCAGTCCGCCGGCTGCCACTTGAAGGTAAGGCGCGGCGAGAAGCGGAAGCCGACCCTGTTGTACCATTCTCCGCGCAGGCCGACGATGGCGGAGAACACTTCCTCGCTATGGTAAGTGTATTCACCGAAAGCACCGAGGTTGCTCAGCACCGTGCGGCCGGACTCGTTGTAGATATCCAGCATCTCGCTGAGTCCGAGAGTAAAATGGTGGGCCTCGCCCTCTAGGTTCTGGTACATCAGGTTGGCAAAGGCAGTATGCTGCCCGGCGTCATAGCGGCGGTTGCCGAAATTGGATTCAAGGTTCTGATATGTGTAGTCAAGCACCGCCGCGACGCTGCGGTCGCCATTTTCAGTGATAGGCACGCCTACCTTCACATAGCCGTTCAGCGAGCGGTTGAGAATGTTGGAACGCCACACAGGCACATCAGGGCTGCCGGGCGCAGGAAGGTCATCCCCCTCCATCTGGCCGCCGGAGCGGACATCCCGGATGGCGCGGACGCCGAAACGCACCTGCACGCCGTCCTGTCCGAAATACAGCCAACGGTTGCTGAACGCGAAGTTCAGCTGGCGAGGATCGTCCATAAAACCATCCCTATTGTGGTCCATCGCCTTGAAATTGCCGTCCACATGGGCCAGGATAACGGTACTCCATGTGGACAGTTCATCGAACTGCAGCGCGCTGATGACATTGAGATCGGCCTTGGTGTCATTCATATACGAAGCCGTGACGTAAAGCGGTTTCTCGTCGGTAGGCTTGCGGTGCTCCATATTGATCTGCCCCGTCATAGACTCGACTCCGTTGATGACCGAGGTCACGCCCTTCGCTATCTGAATGCTCTCAAGCCACTGTCCCGGCACGTAATTGAGGCCCCATGGGGCTGAAAGGCCGCGCATTACCGGGCGGTTCTCGTCGAGCATCTGAGTATATACCCCGCTCTGGCCGAGAAGCCTGATCTGGCGCGCGCCCGTAACCGCGTCGGAGTATCCGACGGTCACGCTCGCAGAGTTCTCGAAACTCTCCGCAAGGTTGCAACAGGCCATCTTGCAAAGGCCGGCCGCCGTTATCACTTCCGTGCGGATATCCTTGCCTTTCGGCAAATAGTTCCCAGCCTGTCGGGCCACTACCGTGCCCGCCTCCAGGCTGTCGCGCTTCTCGCCATAAATCCCCACGGTATCCACCTGGGCATACGCTGAAACGCCGATTATGAATGCAGGCAGAACGCCTGCCAGATATTTGAATTTCATTGATTTGTGCTGTTTAAGGTATAACGATGATTCCGATTCTTGGATTGAGAACCGGACACACTAAACCCTGAGCACGCAGAGACTTTTCAGAAGGGCCCGGGGCGGCGACCTGAACGGACGCTGCGCCGGAGCTGAAACCGCCGGGGCAACAATACATTCAGGCACAATGACTTCACACACAGTCAACGCTGGGACAGACAGCGACAGATGCGAAGAGCCAGCGGTGCCTGTAATCGTGAGAAAATCGGACTTGTCATCACAATCATCGCAATCTTCACAATCATCGTGGCCGCAATTTCCACAGGCGCATTCGTCTTCCGGATGAATCTTTTCGCAGGAAAGATCAGACAGGAGGGAAACCACATAGGTGCAATTATCGTGATGGTCCGTGTGGATATCGAATCCCACGGCAGACATCAGATACCAGCCGCACAAAAGAATGCAGCACAAAGCCTGTATGAAGCTCACCTTTTTCATTATCCAGACAAAATTACGAAAAATTCCTTAATTTTGCAGCAACCAAAATCAGTACCGGAATGATCAAATCGATGACAGGCTACGGCAAAGGCGTGGCTGAACTTGAGGCGGGAAAACTCACCGTGGAAATCAGGACTCTCAATTCAAAAAGCGCTGACATCAGCATCAAGTCGTCAATCCTCCCGAAAGACAAGGAGATGCAGATGCGGGGCAAGATAGCCGCTACACTCGTAAGAGGCACCATCGATGTCTTCATCAACTGGGAACCTAACGCAGCCGGTAACGCCAAGAAAATCAATACCGAACTCGCCCTCGACTACTATCGCCAGATATCCGGGCTCGGCAGCAAAATAGGTGTAGCCAATCTTCAGCTCAGCAACCCCAACGACCTGTTGTCCAACATACTCCGTATGCCGGACGTAATCGACTCCGGCCGCCAGGACATCATCACCGACGCCAACTGGCCGCTGGTGGAGAAAGCCTTTGACGAATGCCTTGAAGGCGTCATCAGATACCGCAGCGACGAAGGCGCCATCCTGTACAAGGACGTGACCTCCCGCGTCGCCGGGATTCTCGCCCTCTACGACGAAGTCGAGAAATGCGAACCCGAGCGCATCGCCGCCGTCCGCGAGAAAATCCTCAAGGCGGCGGATGACCTCCAGGTCAGGCTGGAACCGGAGCGTTTCGAGCAGGAGATGATATTCTACCTTGAGAAACTGGACATAAACGAAGAAAAAGTCCGTCTGCGCCAGCACTGCAGGTATTTTATGGACACCATCGACGGCGAGGAATACCCTGGCAAGAAGCTTGGCTTCATCATTCAGGAAATGGGCCGCGAGATCAACACGACCGGCTCAAAAGCCAATTTCGCAGCAATACAAAAGCTCGTCGTTCAGATGAAGGACGAGCTTGAAAAGATACGTGAGCAGTCGATGAATATCCTCTAGCGAACCTCGATTTCGCCTAACTCCAGTCCCCATCCTCCATCCTGAGTGATCGGGACTTTTTTGTTGTCGGCATCCTCGACGTAGATGAAATCATCAACGTACGTATGGGAATGTCCGCCTATCACAAGGTCTACGCCGTGTGTTGACGGAATGATTTTCTGGTCATTGTCATAACCCGCGTGCGAAAGAAGGATGACCATATCGACCTTCTCCTCTTCACGCAGATAGGCCGCCCACCTGTTGACGCTTTCGATGTCGTCCAACTGCTGGATGCGTGATGAAATGGTCCGCGACACGTTATGGAGCAGATCCGAAGCAAGGCCTACGAAACCTATCCTGAGACCCCCGCGTTCAACGACCGCATACGGCTTGACATATTCGCCAAGTTCAAATGGGGTGAGGTCGAGGTTGGAGCATACCGCCTTGGTGGTCTCAAGCCTCTTCAACATCCCGGCAAGAGCCTCCAGGCCATTGTCGAACTCGTGGTTACCGAGAGTGATGACGTCATAGCGGAGGTCATTGATGAGATTGACCTCCAACTCGCCTTCAAGGACGGTATAATAAGATGTGCCCTGGACGAAGTCACCGGCGTGCACGAGAAGAACCTTGTCCTCTCCCCTCCTGTTGCGTACGGAATCGATGAATGCAGCGCGTTCGATGACGCCACCGTGACCGACATAGTCTCCGGTACGCATAGGTTCAAGATGGCTGTGTGTGTCATTTGTATGAATGATCACCAGCTTTGCCTTCGGCTGGCAGGCACACATTGCAGCGGCAGCCGCAAATATCAAAAGAAACCTTTTCATTCCGCATCCTCCTTTTTGATAACCTGATAACGCCCGTCCACCTCATAAGCAATCGGGGACGGAGCGAATGCCTTGGCTTTCGCCAGCATCACGTCGCCGACCTTGACATCGGTGATGACCAGCTCCCTCGCGTTCTTGGCAAGGTTGTGGCCGTCGCCGCCGTCAAGAAGGAAATCTATCGTGGCGAGGGCATATTCCTTCCTCTCGTCGAAAGGCTTGCCACCTATTTCAAGAGACCGTATCCCGCCATCTTTCACGACAAGACGGGCTCCGCCGAAAGCCTCGACCCGACCGGAAGCGAACCTCTCGAAAATGACCTTGACGTCCTTGCCGGAAAGACGGACATAGGAGACATAGTTCTTGAAAGGGAACATCGACACGAGGTCATCCTTGAGCACCTCGCCCACGCCGAGACTCGTGCGGATGCCTCCGAAGTTGATGACGGAGAAATCAGCCTTGCGGCCGATGGCCTCCTCCACGGCTTCCAGGAGCATGTCCGCCGCCCAGTCGGAGAGACTGCTCTCCGGGCGGTGGGATTCCATAGGTTCCTCGCAGAAGCCTATCACACTCTTCAAATCCGCCATCTGAGGCTGCACTGCAAGCATATCATACGCAGCGGCCGGAGCAGAACCGCACTTGAACACCCTGCCGTTCGGTGCGGTGTACACACCATCATCAACGGTGCCGAACGCCTCAGCGACATTGTCGGCATTGGCGGCGGTGACCCCGGTCATATGGCCGTCGATCACGTGCTTTCTCCAGGTAAACACATATCCGTCCCCGGGCTGGCTGCAGCAGCCGGCAGTGACAGCAACGACGAATATGGACGCAAACAATCTTCTCATATCTGAAATTACATTTTAAGCCACTTCCAAAGATCCTTCCAGGAAGACTTCTTGCCGAACATAAGTATTCCCACCTTGTATATCTTGGCGGAAGCCCAGGCGCAGACCGCGAAGGTACCGACAAGCAGTGCGATGGAGAGGACAAGCTGCCACATCGGCACGCCGAAAGGAAGTCTGGCGAGCATCACGATCGGCGAAGTGAACGGAATCATCGAACCCCAGAACACCAGTGCGCTGTCCGGTGCCTTGAAGGCATAGATCGCAATGAAGAATGCCAGAAGGATAGGAATGGTGACAGGCAGCGAGAGCTGCTGGGTATCGGCCTCATTCTCCACAGCCGAACCGATTGCGGCATACAGGGAGGCATAGAGCATATAGCCGAAGATGAACAGCAGAAGGAAGCTGACGCCTATCGTGCCCCACGGCATCGACTTTATGGATGAAATGACTACCTGAAGTCCGTCCTGATCCCCAGATGCCTCTGCGACGGCATTCACAATCGCGTCCGCCTGTTCCCCGTTTACACCCGCCATCTGTACGAGTTCGGCAGGGTCCGAGCCGGAGAGAAGGCTTGAACCGGTGATTGCACCGACTATGCCCACAATCGCGCCGGTGAGGACTATCCACAGGACGAACTGCGTTATGGCGACAAGGGCGATGCCGATGATCTTGCCGAACATCAGCTCGGTGGCCTTGACCGAACTTACAAGCACCTCAACCACACGGCTGGACTTCTCCTCGATGACGGAAGACATCACCATACCGCCGAACAGCACGATGAACATATAGATAACTATGCCGAGAATCATTGACACGGCCATATATACTCCCGATTCCGAGATGGTCTCCTTGCCCTCTTCGTCAAGCGTGTATGACTTCATCTTGACCTTGGCCTTGACGGAAGCCATAAGTTCCTTGAGATTCTCGACCCCCGACTGCTCTATCCTGTAAGCTTCGACGCTGCTGTTGATCTTGTTGTTCATATTCTCCGACATATCCATCCCGAGAGGCTTGTTGGAATAGACTTCAGCCGTAACCGTCTGGTTTTCGGCATCAAGCTCGGAAATGCTGAGCACGGCGTCGTAGTCGGAGCTCTTGAGTTCCGCCTTGAGCGCATCGACGGACTGGCCGGTACAGTCCTCATACGTGATGGTCTCGGTATTCTCGAGATTCGGAAGGACTATGCCCGACTTGTCCACGACGGCCACAACCTTGCCTTCCTCCTTGGCCTTCATCATTATGATGCTCGGGAGTATGCAGAGCGCCGCAAAGAGGACAGGCGCCAGGAAAGTGATTACGAGGAAACTCTTCTTCTTGACCTTGTTGAGATATTCCCTCCTGATGATGATACTTGTTCTTTTGAAATCCATAGCTTATTCCCTCCCTGTTACGAGTTTGATGAAAATGTCGTTCATACGCGGCATCAGTTCCCTGTATGAATTGATCTGAACGCCCTTGTCGATATAGGTCTTGAGGGTGAATGCACCGTCGGTCTCGCGTGGAAGGACTTCCTCGTGGCGGCCGTCAGCGTCGGTATATACAAGTTCCACGTTGTTGTTGCCGTACTTGCGCCGGATATCTTCGACACCGCCGGTGATTACGAGCCGGCTCTGGTTGATCAGCGCGATGTTGTCGCAGAGTTCCTCGACGGACTCCATATTATGAGTGGAAAGTATGATGGTCGCACCCTCTTCCTTGAGTCGGAGAATCTCCTTGCGGATGATCTCCGCGTTCACCGGATCGAAACCGGAGAAAGGCTCGTCGAGAATCATCAGGGACGGCTTGTGCACGACTGTCGTGATGAACTGAAGCTTCTGGGCCATGCCCTTTGAAAGCTCCTCGACCTTCTTGTCCCACCATTCGCGTATGCCGAAACGGACGAACCAGTCCTTCAGTTCCTTCCTGGCCGCGGATTCGCTCATTCCCTTGAGCTGTGCGAGGTACATCGCCTGTTCGCCGACCTTCATCTTGCGGTAAAGGCCGCGTTCCTCAGGCATATATCCGATCTTCTCGACATCCTTCTGCGTAATGGGGCGGCCGTTGAAAAGGACCTCACCGGAGTTCGGGATGGAGATTCTGTTGATGATACGGATCAGGGTGGTCTTGCCGGCGCCGTTCGGGCCGAGCAGACCGAAAATCTTTCCTTCAGGAACGTCTATGCTCACGTGGTCCAGGGCCAACTTCGGCCCGAAACTCTTGCAGACTTCCTTGCATTCGATAATTGCCATTATGAGTTCAATATTTTAGTTGTCAATTCTACCAACAATTCATCGGGTGTGGCAGCACCGCCGTCGCCGCCTTTTCCCAGGTAATCATATTCACACAGCAGCGCCATCACGCCCATCACGCTTTTCAGCGGATAGTTGCGCACCGCCACGTCGTATTCCTTATAGAAATAAGGATTGACGCCGGCCAACGCCGCAGCCTTGTCTTCGGGCGACACTGCGCCACCCCTTGAGAGCAACGCCGCATAACGCAGGATGCGGCTGAAGTGAGTATAGAAGGCGCTCACTGCCATCGGCATCGCGAATTTCGCGGACGAGCCGAGGTGCGCGGCAATCCTCAGGGCTTTCGCCGAATTCCTGTAGGACAGTTCCTTCGTCAGCTCGAACACGCTGTACTGTCGGGATATGCCCACATTCTTCTCTATGTCTTCCGCCGTGACGCGGGTCACGCCTTCCGGAAGGTTCTTGAGCAGCTTGTCGGTCTCGACCACTATCGTGGAAAGCTCAGTCCCCACCGACTCGCCCAGCAGGGCTGCCGCTGCCGGCTCAATCCGGAGCCCGCGGGAGCGATAGTACTCCGTTATCCACCCCTGCACCTCATAATCGCGCACCACCGGCGAGTCCACTATGACGCCCGCTTTCTGGGCGGCCTTGTAGAATCCGCGGCGCTTGTCGACAGTGGCCTTGTGCAGCAGCACCACCAGCACCGTCGAGTCGAGCGGCTCCGCGCAGTACAGCGCAAGGTTCTCCATATCCTTGAGCATCTGCGCCTCCTTCACCACCACAAGCTGGCGTTCGGCCATCATCGGAAACCGCCTTGCTGCGGTCACAATCTGCTCCGCAGTAACGTCAGCGCCATAGCAGATGGTCTCATTGAAGTCTTTTTCATAATCTTCCAGACAATTGTCGATGATCGACTGGCAGACGAGCTCCGGATAATACGGTTCATCCCCCATCAGGAGATACACCGGAGCGAAGACCCCTTTTTCGGCGTCGGAAATGATTTTCCGGCACTGCTCATTTATATTGACGCCAGTTTTTGCCATAGACTGCAAAATTAGCAAAAAAATCAGTATCTTTGGAATCAGACAAACCAATACACACTATCATAATGCACAAAATCACCACTATTCTTGCAGGCATCGCGCTTCTCTGCGCGTCAGTCAGCCTGCATGCTCAGGACGCCACCATCCGCATTCACGATGAAGGCACCGGCGTTACCATTCCTGCAGAAATCTACGGACAGTTTTCAGAGCACCTCGGACGCTGCATCTACGGCGGACTGTGGGTAGGCAAGGATTCCAAGGTTCCTAACGTAGAAGGCTACCGCAAGGACGTCTTTGATGCACTGAAGAATCTCAAGGTGCCTGTAATGCGCTGGCCGGGCGGCTGCTTCGCCGACGACTATCACTGGATGGACGGCATTGGTCCTCAGGAGAAGCGCGCATACATCGCCAACAACAACTGGGGCGGCACGCTCGAGGACAACAGTTTCGGCACGCACGAATTCCTCAACCTCTGCGAAATGCTCGGCATCGAGCCGTACATCAGCGGCAACGTAGGTTCAGGCAGCGTAGAGGAAATGGCGAAGTGGGTTGAATATATGACTTCCGACGCATCCAGCAACATGGCCGACCTGCGCCGTGCCAACGGCCGTGAGAAGCCTTGGAAGGTCAAATACTTCGGCATCGGCAACGAGGCCTGGGGCTGCGGCGGCAATATGACCCCGGAATACTATTCCGACCTCTTCCGCCGTTATGCGACCTACCTCCGCGACCTCGGTGGCAACCACCTCTACAAGATTGCCAGCGGTGCTTCAGACTACGACTACAATTGGACCAAGGTCCTGATGAACAACATCGGCGCCGAGAAGGGAATGAAGGGCATCTCTCTCCACTACTACACCAATATCGGCGGATGGGTAGGAAGCAAGACTTCAGCAACACAGTTCTCCGACGCGACTTACTACACCACCCTCTCCAAGACCATCGAGATCGAGGAAGTGCTCCAGAAGCACATCGACATAATGGACACCATCGACCCTGAGGGCCGCGTGGACCTTCTCCTCGACGAGTGGGGCACCTGGTTCGACGTCGAGCCCGGCACCAATCCGGGCCACCTCTATCAGCAGAACACGATGCGCGACGCCATCGTGGCAGCCCTTAACTTCGACATCTTCCACAAGTACACCCGCAGGCTCAAGATGGCCAACATCGCACAGGTCGTCAACGTACTCCAGGCAATGATCCTCACCAACGAGACCGAAATGGTGCTCACCCCGACCTACCACGTGTTCGAGATGTACAACGTACACCAGAATGCCGAGTTCGTGACTTCAGACGTCCTCACCAAGACAGTCAAGTCAGACCGCAAGTGGCCTGTCCCTGAAGTTGACGCAACCGTTTCCCGCAAGGACGGCGTGATGAACATCTCGCTCGTCAACACCGACCTCAAGAAGGCAAAGAAGGTCCTCATCACCTTCGACAACGAGAAGGCCGTCAGTGCTATCACAGCAGCCCGTGTACTCACTTCAAAGGATGTTCACGACTACAACGATTTCGGCAAAGCCAATGTAGTCGAGCCAAAGGCTTTCAATGACTACAAGATTACCAAGGCCGGTCTTGAGGTAACCCTCCCTCCTTGCTCAATCGCAGTCCTCGCGGCAAAATAAACAAGCGAGAATCGAAGAAGAAAATACTCCGCAGAAAAAGTCAGGCCTTTGACCAGGTGGCCGTTGAATAGACATAACCGGCAGGACGATTGATTCCAGTAGTGAAATCAACATCATCCGTGCCGGTTAGGACATTCTTCATATTGTCCCGGAGACCTTCTCCGGTAAGTTTCAGGTAACTCTCCTTGCGAGTCCAGAATTCCGCAAACATTTCAGCCGGCTCATCAGCGCTTCTGACAGCCTCCAGTTCCTCCGGATTGAAGACAGCTTTTGCGAGATCCTCGTCAAACTGAATCTCCTCGATGTCAATTCCGACAGGCCTGTCCATAACCGCACAGGCTATGCCTCTGTGGCAATGGCTTATGCTGAAGGATATCTCCGGATATTCCCGAAAGAAGGGCTTCCCGTGGCTTTCGTTTGAAAACTCAGGGCATACGGCCAGGCCGAAGCACTCCCGAAGCATCTCCTCCAGCATCAGAAAAGACTTTGCACAAAGGAACCTGTCAACATCCTGACGATACGACAGCGCTTTCTCCATGCGCCACTGCGGAAGGCGTGGCAGAAGACCTGCCAGTTCCGCTGATGCATCGAATCCGTTCGGGATGTCAAAGATTTGAATCATTTCTCGAATGATGCCGCAGGTCCGGGAATGAGCCGTTATTCAAAATCGAATCCGGAATTGCTGGTGTGCACCTCTCCGCGGGTGATGGTGAACTTCTTGCAGGACCGCCTGGTCATTGAGGAAGATGATTTGCCGGCAGAAAGTTCTGCCCGGTAATCCCCCGTCGGAAGGATGGCAGTATAGGTGTCGCCGGAATCGATACTCTCGGAAATCGAAAGCACCGGCGCTTTAGCAGTGCCGTATTCAGAAGCCTTCCACACTTTGATGTCTGATACATACATCCCGCTCTCATCGGAATTCTTCAATTTCCAGAAACCGGTAGGAACACGGTTCGGCGCCTGCACATCGATGACTAAAGAATCACTGGTGATGGCATTGTCGACATAGGTGAAACTGCCGTCTCCTATCGCAGTCGAGTAGAAGCGCATACCATAATATGCTACCTTGGGACTGATCTTCAATTTGAAGGCCGTAGTGGAATTGTCCTTGGTTTCAGAGACCCTCCCCACCCAGCACGCCTGTACTACAGCATTGCTCCAGCACACCTCGGCCTTAGGTTCAATCATCTTAGCCCCCTGCATATAGCCTGCCAT